>NZ_NQYT01000002.1:0-115207 GCF_009192935.1 Xanthomonas sp. LMG 12461 | reverse complement strand
CATGCCACCCGGGGGCTGCGCCCCGTACCCTCACCCCAACCCCTCTCCCGGCGGGAGAGGGGCTCGGTTCTTCCTTCTCCCATCGGGACCATGGCCCCCTTTGCGGGGGAAGGTGCCCCGCAGGGGCGGATGAGGGGGCGGGCGAAGCCTCGCAGTGACCGATCGGCGTGGCGCTGCGCGCGCCGTACCCTCACCCCAGCCCCTCTCCCGGCGGGAGAGGGGCTCGGTTCCTCCACGGCCTCCTGGGCGTCTGTTGTCGACAAGCGGCAACCCTGCCTACAAGCATCTGCCTGCCAAGGCCTACTGCACGATCGAACCGACTCTGCGTCCAAAGTGGACAGAGCATGTAGGCGATCCTGTGACTGGTCATTGGACGCATTGCGCGCACTTCCTGGTGCGCGTTTCTCATCGACTGCAGATCCGCTCACGTGCAATCTGCCGATGAATGCCGGTCGGCGCGTCCACATGTCACCGTCAAGTGCATTGGCGTTCAGCCGAACATGTGCGCCAGTCCGCACTCGGTGAGGCGTTTTGACGACGCGCATCGCGCCGTTCCATGTGGCGATGCGTGCCTTTCATGCCCCGCCGCTTAGACTTTTCCACCTCAGGCGACCGCGTAGGCATCGATTGCTCTACATGCGCACCGCCCTTCGGCCCCTTTCACCCACCACGAGGCCTTCCCCATGAGCCAAGCCAATGGATACGCCGCCAAGGCATCCGATCAGCCGCTGACCCCGTTCACCTTCGAGCGCCGTGCGCTCGGTGCGCACGACGTCAGCATCGAGATCCTCTACTGTGGCGTCTGCCACTCGGATCTGCACACCGCCCGCAACGAGTGGCACAACACCCAGTACCCGTCGGTGCCCGGCCATGAAATCGTCGGTCGCATCACCGCGGTGGGCGATCAGGTCAGTGCCTTCAAGGTCGGCGATCTTGCCGGTGTCGGCTGCATGGTCGACAGCTGTCGGCATTGTGCTTCCTGTGCCGATGGCGAGGAGCAGTACTGCGAGAACGGCTTCGTCGGCACCTACAACGGTCCGATGTTCGGCGGCGAGAACACGTATGGCGGCTACTCCGATCACATCGTGGTCGACGAGAAATACACGCTGCATATTCGCCACGATGCCGAGCAACTGGCGGCGGTGGCGCCGCTGCTGTGCGCCGGCATCACCACGTATTCCCCGCTGAATCACTGGAAGGTCGGCCCGGGCAAGAAGGTCGGCATCGTTGGGCTGGGCGGCCTCGGGCACATGGGCGTGAAGATTGCCCATGCGATGGGCGCGCACGTGGTGCTGTTCACCACCTCGGCCGGCAAGCGCGAGGACGCGCTGCGCCTGGGCGCGAACGAGGTGGTGGTGTCGAAGAATGCCGAGGAGATGGCGGCGCACACCAACAGCTTCGATTTCATCCTCAACACCGTCGCGGCGCCGCACGATCTGGATGCGTTCCTGACCCTGCTCAAGCGCGACGGCACCATGACCCTGGTCGGCGCGCCGGCCGAGCCGCACCCGTCGCCGACGGTGTTCAACCTGATCATGAAGCGGCGTCAGCTGGCCGGTTCGCTGATCGGTGGCATTCGCGAGACGCAGGAGATGCTGGATTTCTGCGCCAAGCACGGCATCGTGTCCGACATCGAAACGATCGAGATGGCGCAGATCAACGAGGCCTACGAGCGCATGCTCAAGGGCGACGTGAAGTACCGCTTCGTCATCGACATGGCCAGCCTGGCGCAGACCAAGCAGGCCGCCTGAGCCGACGGCGACCGTGGCGGTCAGCCGCCACGGTCACGTCATGCGGCATAGTCATCCCATGAAAGCCCGGGCAGCGCATGGCCGGGCGTTTCTATAGCGGAAGCTCTCGTCGCGGCCGAAGTGCTCTACGCGTGGGCTTCCGATCGGCATTCGAGGCGCTCGGAAGACGTCCGGCAACCGCGCACCGCTGCGTGCGGTAAGCGATCTGCACGAGGTGGTGGCAGCGACGATGCCCGGTGCGCCGCGCGACCGATGCGGGGAGAGACGACAACGGCGTCGAAGCGCCGCTGCCATGACACTAAGGAAGCCGCCGCCTACTTGCCGGCGGCAGGCTCGGCCGCGGGCAACGACGTCGGCCTGCCCATCATCTTGTCGCGTGCGGCCTTGAACGGATTGTCCGCGTACCAGTTCGGCCAGCTGTCGCCGGCGGCCAGTGCCTTGCCAACGCCGTACACCGCCTGCAGGTCGTCCATCACACCGTCGAGCTTCCAGGTCGCCGGGTCGTACTCGTCGGCTGGCGTGTGGTAGCGCTTGGCGTACTCGGCTGCCGCACGGCGTCCTGCTTCGATGCCACCGTCGACCAGGTCTTCGCCGCCGTCGATGTACAGCGCCGGCACGCCGGCCTTGGCGAAGTTGAAGTGATCCGAACGGAAGTAGAACCCGCTCTGCGGCGCGTCTTCGGCGTGCAGCACGCGGCCTTGCGCGGCCGCGATCGGCTTGAGCAGGTCTTCCAGCTGGGAGCTGCCGAACCCGTTGACCACCAGGTCCTTGGCGCGCCCGTCCACCGGCATCGCATCGAGGTTGATGACGCCGGCGATCTTGTTCAGCGGGAAGGTCGGATGCGCCACGTAGTACTTGGAACCGAGCAGCCCCGATTCCTCCAGCGTCACCGCCAGGAACACCACCGAACGCTCGGGCTTGGGCTGCTGGTGCGCGAACGCCTCGGCGATTTCGAGGATGCCGGCCACGCCGGTGGCGTTGTCGACCGCACCGTTGTAGATGTTGTCGCCGGGCTCGCCCTCGTGCTTGCCCAGGTGATCCCAGTGCGCCATGTACAGCACCGCTTCGTCGGCACGGCTGCTGCCGGGCAGCACGCCGACCACGTTGCGCGAGGTCTTTTCGGCAATGGTGCTCTTCAGGTCCACCGAGAGCTTGGCCTTTAGCGGGATGGGCTTGAAGCCGCGCTTGCTGGCGTCCTTGTAGGCCTGCGCCAGGTCCAGGCCGGCGTCGGCGAACAGTTGCTTGGCCGCCTCGGCGGTGAGCCAGCCCTGCACCGGAATGCGCGGCTCCGGATCGTCCTTCGCCGGCAGGTCGTACTGCGCGCCGGACCAGGAGTTCTTGACCACGTCCCAGCTGTAGCTGGCGCCGGGCGTGTCGTGCACGATCAATGCGGCGGCAGCGCCCTTGCGCGCGGCTTCTTCGAACTTGTAGGTCCAGCGCCCGTAGTAGGTCATGCGCTTGCCTTCGAACAGGCTGCCGTCGCCGGTGTGGAAGCCGGGGTCGTTGACGAACATCACCACGGTCTTGCCCTTCCAGTCCTGGCCGGCATAGTCGTTCCACTTCTGCTCCGGCGCGTCCACGCCGTAGCCGACGAAGACCATGTCGCTGCCATCGAGCTTGACCTCGGGCTGGCCGGTGCGCGTGCCCACCACCATGTCGGTGCCGAAGGCGAGTTGCCGTGCTGCGCCGTCGTGGGCGATGGTGAGCGTGGTGCCCGGCGCCGCGGTGGTCTCGGTCATCGCCACGTCCTGGAACCAGCTGTCGCCGTTGCCCGGTTGCAGGCCGATGCGCTGCATCTGGTCGCGGATGTAGCTGACCGTCTTGTCTTCCCCTGGCGTACCCGGACCGCGGCCTTCGAAGGCATCGGAGGACAGCGTCTTGACCAGTTCCGCGAAGTCCGCCGGTGCGATCCCGGTGGAGAACGCGTGCGAGGGCGCCGCAGCGGGCGCAGGCGCCGCGGCCGGTGGCGCGGTGTCGGCGGCCGGGGCGGGCGCTTCGCGTTTGCACGCGGTCAGCGCCGCGGCTGCGGCCAGGCACAGCACGAGCTTGCGGGACATGGGGGCTCCTGATGGCGAGGTAACCCGGATTCTATAGGCAAGCCGCACGCGCCCGGGCGGGCGCGTCGTCGCGGCACGGCTCAGTTGTTCGGCGCGGTGTCGCCGTCGAAGGGCAGCGCGGTGGCGCCGGTGATCGGCCCGGTCTTGGCGCTGCGGTGCACGTACAGGGTCACTTCGCGCTCGAAGCGCAGCGGGCCGTCCACCACCGCACGCGGGCCGACGATGACCCGCGGCTTGCGCGTCGGTTTGAACGACATGCTGAAGCTGGGCTTGTTGATCGAAATGCCACCACCGACATGCGAATCGTGGCCGACGGTGATGTCGCCGTTGACCGTCTCGATGCCCTTGTCCAATTGCGTGGCGACCAGGCCGATGCTGCCGTTGACGCTCTCGATGCCGCCGCCGACGCGGCCGCCGCGGTCGACGAAGATGCCGCCGTTGACGGTTTCGATGGAACCGGCGACCTGCGCGCGCTCGCCGAGGGTGATGCCGCCGTTGACCGTGGACAGCCCCTTGGTCTGCGCGCCGTCGGCGACCTTGACGCTGCCGTTGACCGTTTCCACGCTGCCCACCTGGGCGCCGGACTGCACGGTGATGCTGCCGTTGACCGTTTCCAGATCGCCGTACTGCTTGCCGGCGTCGGCAGTGATGCTGCCGTTGACCTTGCTGATGCCTTCGCCCGCGAACGCCGGGCCGGCCGTCAGGGCCAGCGCCAGCACAACCGCCAGATGCATGCGTTTCATCCTTCACCTCCCGGGCGCCGGCGATGCGGCCGCAATCAATCGTGGGGCGATCACAACACGCTTCGCTACAATCCACACCTGCCTGAAGTCACTGGACCCTCGCTTGCCCGCAGCCGCGCCTGTCCCATCGCATTCCGCCGCGCCCCGCGCGGCCGAGCGGCGTGCGCCCGGGCACTGGCGCGGCCTTGTGCGCCGCCTGCTGGCGCTGACGTGGCTGCTGACCGCCGGCGTAGCCGCGGCGCAGAACCCGCGCGAGGCCGAGAAGCGCCTGGAAAAGGTGCGCAGCGAGCTGAAGAGCGTGGCCGAGGAGCGCCGGCAACTGGAAGGCAAGCGCGGCGACGCCGCACGCCAGTTGCGCGAGGCCGACGAGAAGGTCGCCGTCACCGGCCGCAGTCTGGCGCAGACGCAACAGGCGCTGCAGCGGCACCAGCAGACCCTGGCCGAGCTTGAGCGCAAGCGCGATGGCCTGCGCAGCGGTTTGACGCGGCAACGCGCCGAACTGGCGCAACTGCTGCGGGCGGCCTATGCCATCGGCGGCAATGCGCCGCTGAAGCTGTTGCTGGCGCAGGACCGCGTGGCCGATGCCAACCGCCTGCTGGCTTACCACCGCTATCTGCAGCGCGAGCGCGCGCAGCGCATCGCCACGCTGACCCACGAATTGCAGGCGCTGGAACAGGTGCAGCGCGAGGTCGTCGAACAGAAGCAGCAACTGAGCGAGGCCCAGCGCCGCCAGCAGGAACAGGCCCAGGCGCTGCAGCGCGACCGCAAGCAGCGCGCCAGCGTGGTCTCGGAGCTGGACCAGCGCTACCAGGACCGCAGCGAACGCGAGAAGGCGCTGGGCCAGGATGCCAAGGCGCTGGAAACCCTGCTCGCCAACCTGCGTGCCGCCGCCGCCCGCGCCGAGGCCGAGCGCCGCGCCGCGGCCAGGCGCGAGGCGGCCGAACAGGCGGCGCAGGCCAAGGCCGCGGCGAAGGCCGGGCGTGGCGGCGGCAAGATACCGCCCAAGGTGGTCGCCTCGGCACCGCCGCTGAAGGTCGGTGGCCTGGGCTGGCCGCTGTCGGGCGACCTGATCGCGCGCTACGGCGGCAGGCTGCCCGATGGGCGTACCAGCAGCGGCGTGCTGATCGCCGCGCCCGCCGGCAGCACCGTCACCGCGGTCGCCGACGGCACGGTGGTGTTCTCCGACTGGATGACCGGCTACGGCATGATCCTGATCGTGGACCACGGCAACGGCTACATGAGCCTGTACGCGCACAACGACACCCTGCTGCGCGACGCGGGCGCCAAGGTCAAGCGCGGCGATGCGGTGGCCAAGGTCGGCAATTCCGGCGGCCAGGGCCGTCCGGCGCTGTACTTCGAACTGCGTCGCAATGGCCAGCCGGTGGATCCATCGTCGTGGCTGCAGCGCCGCTGAGCCACGCGGCTGCGGCGCGTTCAACGCGAATTTAGCTCGGCTTCGCGCATAATCCGGACAACCGCGCCGTGCACGGTGCGGGTCTTCCCCAATCGGAGTGCTTCATGCGCGTAGTCCTGTCCGCAGCCCTGTTGCTCGCTCTGGCGCCGCTGCCGTCGATGGCGCAACGCGCCGAGACGCAGACGCCCACGGCCCCGGCGGCCAGCGCCGACGATCCGGATTCCACCGAATCGGCCAGTGCCAAGGTGCCGCTGGACGAGATCCGCCGCTACGTGGCGGTCTACAACGCGGTGAAGGAAGCCTACGTCGATCCGGTCGACGACAAGAAGCTGATGCAGTCCGCCATCCGCGGCCTGCTGCTGGACCTGGATCCGCACAGCACGTATTTCAGCAAGGAAGACGCCGAAGCCTTCGACGAGCAGACCAGCGGCGCCTACGACGGCATCGGCGTGGAGCTGCTGCAGCTGCCGGACAACACGCTCAAGGTGGTGTCGCCGATCGACGACACGCCCGCCGCGCGCGCCGGCCTGCGCTCGGGCGACATCATCATCGCCATCGACGGCAAGCCGATCAGCGCGGTCAAGGCGATGGAGCCGCTGCGCGGCGAGCCGGGCAGCAAGGTCGTACTGACCATCGCCCGCGACAAGGTCGCCAAGCCGTTCGACGTGACCCTGACCCGGCAGACCATCCGCGTGGCCAGCGTGCGCAGCCGCATGCTCGAACCGGGCTACGGCTATATCCGCATCAGCACCTTCCAGGCCGACACCGGCGCCGATTTCCACAAACAGTTGCAGCAGCTGCAGGCGCAGGCCGGCGGCAAGCTGCGCGGCCTGGTGCTGGACCTGCGCAGCAATCCGGGCGGCCTGCTGACCGCGGCGGTGCAGGTGGCCGACGACGTGCTCGACAAGGGCACCATCGTCAGCACCCGCGGGCGCATCTCGGTCAGCGATTCCAAGTTCGACGCCACCCCCGGCGACCTGCTCAACGGCGCGCCGATGGTGGTGCTGGTGGATGCCGGTTCGGCCAGCGCCTCGGAAGTGCTGGCCGGTGCGCTGCGCGACAACAAGCGCGCGCGCATCGTCGGCAGCCGCACCTTCGGCAAGGGCTCGGTGCAGACCGTGCTGCCGCTGGACAACGGCGACTCGGTCAAGCTGACCACGGCGCGGTACTACACCCCCAGCGGCAAGTCGATCCAGGCCAGCGGCATCGTGCCCGACGTGGTGCTGCATCCGGAGGCCAGCGCGGACGATGCCGACAAGCCGGCGGCGATCGCCGACTACAGCGAAGCGACCCTGCCGGGCCACCTGCATGGCGACGACGAGGGCGCCGAGGGCTACACCGCCGGCGACGTGCTGCCGGGCGATGGCCCGATCGCGCAGGCGCTGGCCGAACTGAAGCAGCCCGGCGCGGTGGCGCGGGCGGCCGCGGCGGCACCGGCCGGCAAGGGCAAGGCCAAGCCGGCGCACAAGCCGGCGGGCGCGGCGCCGAAGGCCGCCCCGGCGAAGCCGCCGGCGGCGGAACCGGCCAAGCCCGAGTCCGACAAGACCGGCTCCGACAAGACCGAGCCTGCCAAGCCCGAGTCAGACAAGACCGGCTCCGACAAGACCGGGCCTGCGCCGGCCTCCGGTACCTGAGCCGACGGCGGCCCGCCTCGCCAGCGTGCGCGGCGTGGCCGCTGCGCGGTGGCGGCCAGCCGCTCAGTCGGCGACGGTGAGGACTTCGGGATTGGCCAGGCGCTGCGGCGCATCGGCGGCGAAGGCCAGCACGTTGTCGAAGGCAGCGCCGAAATACAGGTCGTAGCTGCCCTGTTCGACGTAGCCCAGGTGCGGCGTCGCCAGCACCCGCGGATGCCGCAGCAGCGGATGCTGCGGATCCAGCACCGGTTCCTGCTCGAACACGTCCAGTGCCGCCTGTCCGGGACGGCCGGCGTCCAGCGCGGCCAGCAGCGCGCCGGGCGCGATGAGTTCGGCACGGCTGGTGTTGACCAGCAGCGCATCCGGTTTCATCCGCAGCAGATCGTCCAGTCCGATCTGGTGGCGGGTGGTCGCGACCAGGCGGCGATGCAGCGTCAGCACGTCGCTCTCGGCGAACAACGCGTCGCGGCTGGCGGCGACCGCGAAGCCGTCGGCGCGCGCCTGCGCACAACTGTCCTCGCTCCCCCATACCTGCACGCGCATGCCGAAGGCGCGGCCGTAGGCGGCGACGCGGCGGCCGATCTTGCCGTAACTCCAGATGCCCAGGGTCAGCCCGTCCAGGCTGCGGCCCAGCTGCGCTTCGCCGGTGGCCTGCCAGTGCCCGGCCCGCAGCGCATCGCGGTAGGCGGGCAGGCGCCGGCTGGCGGCCATCAGCAGCGCCCAGGTCAGTTCCGCCGGTGCCACGGGCGCGCCGACGCCTTCGGCCACGGCCACACCGCGCGCGGTGCAGGCGGCCAGGTCGATGTGCTCGCCGATCCGCCCGGTCTGGCTGATCAGGCGCAGCTTCGGCAGTCGCGCCAGCAGGGCGGCGTCGATGCGGGTGCGCTCGCGGATCAGCACCAGCGCCTCGGCCTCGGCGGCGTGCCGAACGAAGGTCTCGCGGTCGGGCGCCAGCGCGGTCAGCACCCGCACGTTGTGCGCCTGCAGCCGCGCGAAGCAGGGCAGGTGGCGCACCGCATCCTGATAGTCGTCGGCGATCAGGATGCGCATCGGCTCAGCGTGGCTTGCCGGGCATCGGGAACGGCGTGACCACCTTCTCGCCGGTGGCCGCGTCGCGGATCGTCGATTGGCCCTTCTTCTCCACTTCCTCGATGCGCACGATGCTCTGCATCGGCAGATGCAGCGTCTTGGTGTCGCCGAACTCCTCGCGCAGGCGTTCCTCGGTGGGGTCGATCACCAGCCCGTCGTGCACGTCGAACACCAGCGTGCCGATCTCGGTGAAGCCCCACAGGTGGCTGCTGCCGACGTGCTGGCAATACAGCTCGTAGACCTTGCCGTGGTTGAGGAAGGTCACTTTGTACAGGTGCTTGAACATGCGCGCAGTATACGGGCGCCGTTGCCGCGGGCGGCTCAGAAGCCCTTGCGCTTGCGCAGCCGCCGCGCGATCGCCGCGCGCACGTACAGCCCGTAGACCATGCCGAAGGCGAAGCCGGCCAGGTGCGCCGACCACGCCACCATGCCGAACGCCGGGCCGATGTAGGCGAACACCACCTGCAGCGCCGCCCAGGTGCCGATCAGCAGCGAGGCCGGGGCGCGCACGAATTCCAGGAACAGCCCCAGCGGCAGCACCACGCCGAGCTTGGCTCGCGGGAACAGCGCCAGGTAGGTGCCGATCAGCGCCGAGACCGCGCCGCTGGCGCCGATGATCACCCGGTCCGGGGTGCCGACCGCGAACACCGCGGCCAGGTTGGAAATCGCCCCGCCACCCAGGAACAGCAGCAGGAACCGCCACGGCCCCAGCACGCGTTCGGCGGGCAGGCCGAAGATCAGCAGGAACACCAGGTTGCCGAGCAGGTGCGACCAGTCGGCGTGCAGGAACAGCGCGGTGAACAGGCGCAGCACGCTGCCGTCCTGCACCGTGGCCAGCCAGTCGCGCGGGCTGCCCACCCCGGCCGAGAGCGCGCCCCAGTCCAGCCAGAGGGTCGCGCGCGCCTCGTCGGGGCGGCTGATCGACCACAGGAAGGCCAGCCACATCGCCGCGAACAACAACGGCGTGGCCCAGCGCAGCGTGGTGCGTTCGCGGGAGGGGATGGAAACGAACATGCGCAGGGAACGGGGGAGCCGGAGACCGCCAGGGACGCCACGATAACGACTTCATCCGGCTGAACGCACGCCGACTCCACACGAAGCTGAACGCATCATGTCGTTATTGTTTAGTTAACGGTGCGGGGTATACTCGCATACGGCGTCGTATGTCGGGAGGGGACTCCGGCGCGCATTCCTGGACCATTCCGGCCCGGGAAGGCGCAGGCGCGAACACAGACACTCGTCTTCCGGAGAAAGCTAGCCATGCAAAACGCAACCCAGTTCGTCCGTTTCACCGCTCTGGCCGTCGGCATCGTCGGCGCGCTGGCCATGGGCCAGGCGCACGGCGCCGCGTTCCAGCTCAAGGAGAACAGCGCCAAGGGTCTGGGCCGCGCCTTCGCCGGCTCCGGTAGCGCCCCCGGCGATGCCTCGATCATCGCCGTGAACCCGGCCGGCATGCGCCAGCTCGACGGCAAGGTGTTCCAGGCCGACGTCAGCGCCATCCAGTTCTCGGCCAAGTACCAGGGCAACGGCGGCACCTACGCCAACGGCCAGCCGATCTCCGGCGGCCGTGGCGGCGACGCCGGCATGATCGCGCCGGTTCCGGCCGCGTACTTCCACATGCCGTTCGGCGAAAACAACAACATGCACTTCGGCACCTCGCTGACCGTGCCGTTCGGCTTCAAGACCGAATACGACCGCGACTGGGTCGGCCGCTACAACGGCGTGAAGACCGAACTGCAGGCGATCGACCTGAACTTCGCCTTCTCCTACGACGTCAACCCGTACGTGTCCTTCGGCGCGTCCGTGTTCGCCGAGCGCCTGAACATCGAACTGACCAACGCCATCGACTTCGGCACCGTCCTGGCCTCGCGCCGCGTGCCGGGCTTCGCGCCGGGCAGCGCCGACGGTTTCTCGCGCATCAAGGGCGACAACACCGCGGTCGGCTTCACCCTGGGCGGCCTGTTCAGCGTCGACGAGCACACCCACATCGGCTTCAGCTACCGCTCGCAGGTCGAGCACAAGATCACCGACGGCGACGCCGACTTCACCGTGCCGGGCAATGCCGCCACCGTGTTGGCCTTCGCCGCGCCGGGCACCTTCGTCGACACCAAGGGCCGCGCCACCGTCAAGCTGCCGGCCAGCGCCACCGCCAGCTTCACCCACGACATCAACGAGCAGTGGACGGTGATGGCCGACGTCACCCGCACCGCCTGGAGCAAGTTCGACAAGGTCACCGTCGACTTCGCCTCCAACCAGCCCGACAGCGTGCTGGACTTCTCGTACCGCGACACCACCTTCGTGTCGCTGGGCGCCGACTACCGCATGAGCGACACGCTGACCCTGCGTGGCGGCCTGGCCTACGACCAGACCCCGACCACCGACCAGCACCGCGACGTGCGCGTGCCGGACGCGAGCCGCAAGTGGGTCTCGCTGGGTCTGACCTGGAAGCCGTCCGAGCAGACCGAGTACAGCTTCGGCTACACCCACCTGTTCACCAACGACCCGAGCATCGCCACCACCAGCGCCACCGGCAACCGCCTGGTCGGCGACTACGACGTGAGCGGCAACGTGCTGGCGGCCTCGGTCAACTACAAGTTCTGATCGCAGGCGCTTCGCAGTTCCACGAAAAAGCCCCGCTTCGGCGGGGCTTTTTTTATGCCTGTCCGCGGCGTGCGGTGCACGCTGCGGCAGGCGGCGCGCGGCGCAGGTTCCGGGCGGAACGCTGCGCCGAAGCGGGCCGGTCAGTCGCCCAGGGTCAGCAGCGAGGCGTTGCCGCCGGCGGCGGTGGTGTTGACCGTCACCACTTTCTCGGTGGCGAAGCGCAGCAGGTAGTGGGGGCCGCCGGCCTTGGGGCCGGTGCCGGACAGGCCCTGGCCGCCGAACGGCTGCACGCCGACCACCGCGCCGATCTGGTTGCGGTTGACGTAGACGTTGCCCACCGCCACGCGCGAGGCGATGCGCTCGATGGTCTCGTCGATGCGCGAATGCACGCCCAGGGTCAGGCCGTAGCCGGTGGCGTTGATCTGGTCGATCACCGCGTCGAGCTGGTCGGCCTTCCAGCGGATCACGTGCAGCACCGGGCCGAAGATCTCGCGCTGCAGCTGCGTCAGCGACTGCAGCTCGTAGGCGCGCGGGGCGAAGAAGCTGCCGTGCGCGGTAGCGGCGTCGGTGGCGGCCACGGCGATCGCGCGCGCTTCGCGGTCCATGCGTGCGGCATGGTCGGTGAGAATCTGCAGCGCATCGGCATCGATCACCGGGCCGACGTCGGTGGACAGCAGGCCGGGGTCGCCGACCTTCAGCTCGGCCATGGCGCCGGCCAGCATGGTCATCACCTTGTCGGCGATGTCGTCCTGCACGAACAGCACGCGCGCGGCCGAGCAGCGCTGGCCGGCGGAGATGAAGGCGCTGGAGATCGCGTCCTTGACCACCGCTTCCGGCAGCGACGAGGAGTCGGCGATGAAGGCGTTCTGGCCGCCGGTCTCGGCGATCAGCACGCCGATGGCGGCATCGCGCGCGGCCAGCGCACGGTTGATCGCGCGGGCGGTGTCGGTGGAGCCGGTGAAGGCGACGCCGGCCACGCGCGGATCGCGGGTCAGCGCGGCGCCGACGGTGGCGCCGTCGCCGGGCAGGAACTGCACCACCGCCTCCGGCACGCCGGCTTCGTGCAGCAGCTTCACCGCGGCATGGCCGACCAGGTTGGTCTGCTCGGCCGGCTTGGCGATGACGCTGTTGCCGGCGGCCAGCGCCGCGGCGACCTGGCCGAGGAAGATGGCCAGCGGGAAATTCCACGGGCTGATGCACACGAACACGCCGCGGCCGTGCAGCTGCAGTTCGTTGGATTCGCCGGTCGGCCCGGGCAGGCGCTCGGGGGCGCCGAACTGCGCGCGCGCCTGGCCGGCGTAGTAGCGCAGGAAATCCACCGCCTCGCGCACTTCGGCGACGCCGTCGGGCAGGGTCTTGCCGGCTTCCTTGACGCACAGCGCCATGAACTCGGGCATGCGCGCTTCCAGCAGGTCGGCGGCGTGTTCGAGGATGGTGGCGCGGCTGGCGGCCGGGGTGCGGTTCCAGGCCGGGTAGGCGGCTGCGGCGTTGCTCAGCGCCTTCTCCACGGTGGCGGCATCGGCCGGCTTCCAGTGGCCGACGATCTGGCGATGGTCGGCCGGGTTGGCGACCGCCAGGGCGTCGCCGGCGATCACCGCGCCGGGCACCAGCGGCGCGGCCTGCCAGGGCTTGAGCGCGGTGTTGAGCTGGTCGGCCAGCGCGCGCAGATCGTTGTCGTTGGCGAGGTTGGCGCCCATGGAGTTCTTCCTGTTGTGGTTCTGGCTGCGCAGCAGATCGACCGGCAGCGGAATCTTCGGATGCGGGATGGAGGCGAACGCGGACACGGCCTCGACCGGGTCGCGGATCAGGTCTTCGATGGCCACGTCTTCGTCGGTGATGCGGTTGACGAAGCTGGAGTTGGCGCCGTTCTCCAGCAGGCGCCGCACCAGGTAGGGCAGCAGGTCCTCGTGCGAGCCCACCGGCGCATACACGCGGCAGGGCACGCCGAGGCGGTCGGCGGGGATCACCTCGGCGTAGAGGTCGTCGCCCATGCCGTGCAGCTTCTGGTGTTCGTAGTCGCGGCCGCCGGCGATGGCGCGCACCGCGGCGATGGTCTGCGCGTTGTGGGTGGCGAACATCGGATACAGCGCATCGCTGTGCGCGAACAGGCGCTTGGCGCAGGCCAGGTAGGACACGTCGGTGTTCTGCTTGCGGGTGAACACCGGATAGCCCGGGTGGCCCTCGACCTGCGCGCGCTTGATCTCCGCGTCCCAGTAGGCGCCCTTGACCAGGCGCACCGGGATGCGGCGGCCGACGCGGCGCGCCAGGTCGGCGAGGAAATCGATCGTGTACGGCGTGCGCTTCTGGTACGCCTGCACCGCCAGGCCGTAGCCCTCCCAACCGTCCAGCGAGGGATCGGAGAAGGTGGCCTCGATGATGTCCAGCGACAGTTCCAGGCGGTCGGCTTCTTCGGCGTCGACCGTGTAGCCGATGCCGTAGGACTTGGCCAGTTGCGCCAGTTCCAGCACGC
The DNA here is from genome assembly GCF_009192935.1 of Xanthomonas sp. LMG 12461. Lineage (NCBI taxonomy): Bacteria > Pseudomonadati > Pseudomonadota > Gammaproteobacteria > Lysobacterales > Lysobacteraceae > Xanthomonas > Xanthomonas sp. LMG 12461. The sequence continues at coordinate 101,448 of NZ_NQYT01000002.1, read as the reverse complement.
CCGGCACCAGCTCGGCCATCACCCGCGCACGCTTGGCGTGCTCGTAGCGCGGATACAGCGCCGAGAGCTTGATCGAGATGCTGGGCGCGGCGAACACCGCGTCCTTGCCGCCGCCCTGCTGGCGCTGCGCGGCGAAGTGCTTGCCGATGGCGTGGATCGCCTGGCGGTAGGCATCGAGATAGCGCTGCGCGTCCTTCATGGTCAGCGCGCCTTCGCCGAGCATGTCGAACGAGTAGCGGTAGTGGGCGTTGTCGCCCTTCTTCGAGCGGGTCAGCGCCTCGCCGATGGTCCGGCCCATCACGAACTGATGGCCCATGATCTTCATCGCCTGGCGCACCGCCAGACGGATCACCGGCTCGCCGACGCGGCCGATCAGGCGCTTGAACGCGCCGGACACGTCGGCGCGGGTGAGGTCGTTGATCTGCACCAGCTTGCCGGTGAGCATCAGGCCCCAGGTCGAGGCATTGACCAGGATCGAGTCGCTCTCGCCCATGTGCTTCTTCCAGTCCGCATCGCCGAGCTTGTCGCGGATCAGCTTGTCGGCGGTGTCCTGGTCGGGGATGCGCAGCAGCGCTTCGGCCACGCACATCAGCAGCACGCCTTCCTCGCTGCCGAGGTCGTACTGGCGCATGAAGGCCTCGATCGCGCCCTGGTCCTGGGCGCGGGCGCGCACCCGGGTGACCAGGTCGGCGGCCAGCGCCTGCACCCTGGCCTGGTCGGCCGCGGGCAGGCGCGCCTGCTCGAGCAGTTCGCGTACGTGTTCGGCTTCGTCCTTGAGCCAGGCGGCGGTGATCGCCGCGCGCAGGGCCTGCGGCGCGGGCGGGAGTTCGGGGGACAGCAAGGGCGAAGGAGACGCGGACGGCATCGCCGGGACAGAGCCGGCGCCAGGCAGAGCGTTCATGCGGGAAAGGCCAGGGACAGAGCCCGCTATTTTATGTCAGCGCCTGCACGCGCAGGGGGTTGCCGGCATCGCCACGGCGATGGCGGGCGCGTCCAGGCTGAACGCACATCTTGTTGCGCTACAGCATTTTTTGTGGTGAACGCGCGCTTGCCGCCGCGCAGGCCGGGGGCTACCATCCAGGCGTGCTCGCGGCTCGGGCACGAGCGGTTCGGAAGCGGCGGTTCGACATGATCGAAATGTTTCCGTTTTCTCCGGAGGGGTCGGGTACGCAGCTGCGGCTGCGACCGCCGCGGGCGTTGAATGCCCGGCAATTCGTTCTGTTGTTCGTCGCACTGGCCGGGGCGATGTGGGCCGTGGCTGGGCTGGGGTGGCTCGCCGGCAATGTGTTCGCGCCTGCGTTCGCCCTGTTGCACAGCATCGTGGTGGCGCTCGCGCTGCATTGGTCGTGGCGTGGCGGCGAGCGCGAAGAGGATATCCGGGTGGGTCCGGCCTGCGTGGAAGTGACCCGTCCGAATGCAGGAACGCCGGCGTTCCGCGCCCACCCGCATTGGGTGCGGTTGCGGATCGAAGGCGACGACAGGGTGGTGCTGGCATCCAGCGGCAAGCAGGTCCGGGTCGGCGAATTCCTCGGCCCCGACGAACGCCGGCAACTGGCGCAGACCCTGGAAGGCTTGCTCGCGGCCGTGACCGGCCGCAACCGATGACGCTCCAAGGGGTCTAGGCAATGAAGCAACGCGGCGGGTGGGTGCAACAGGCGGTCAGGGGCGGGATGGCGTTGGCGGCGGCGATGGCCGCACCGCTGGCGTGGGCGCAATCGGCCGATCCCAAGCCGTGGCAGCTCAACATGGGCAGGGGCGTCACCCAGAGCGCGCGCAACGCCTACGACGCGCACATGGTCGCGTTGTGGGTGTGCGTGGTCATCGGCGTGCTGGTGTTCGGCGCGATGGCCTATGCGATCTTCAAGTTCCGCAAGTCCAAGGGCGCGGTGCCGGCGCAGTTCAGCCACAACACCAAGGCCGAGATCGTGTGGACGGTGATCCCGGTGCTGATCCTGATCGTGATGGCATGGCCGGCCACGGCCAAGCTGATCGCGATGTACGACACCCGCGATGCCGAGATGACGGTGAAGGTCACCGGCTACCAGTGGATGTGGCGCTACGAATACCTGGGCGAGAACGTCTCGTTCACCAGCCGCCTGGCGCGCAGTTCCGACCGCCTGCGGCAGAGCGGCGCGGTGCCGACGGCCGAGCACGACCCGCACTACCTGCTGGACGTGGACAACCGGCTGGTGCTGCCGGTGAACACCAAGGTGCGCTTTGTCATCACCGCCGACGACGTCATCCACGCCTGGTGGGTGCCGGCGCTGGGCTGGAAGCAGGACGCCATCCCCGGGATCATCAACGAGGCCTGGACCAGCATCGACACCCCCGGGGTGTACCGCGGCCAGTGCGCCGAACTGTGCGGCAAGGACCACGGCTTCATGCCGATCGTGGTCGAGGCGGTGAGCAAGCAGGACTTCCAGAAGTGGCTGGCATCGCGCAAGCCGGCGCCCGCCGCTGCGCCTGCGCCGGCCACGCCGGCGCAGGCCCCGGCTGCTGCGCCGGCCTCCGCCGAACCCGCTGCCGCGCCCGCCGACGCCCAGGCGCCGGCACCGCCGCCGCAGGCGCGGCTGTCGCGTCCTCGTTCCGACTCGCACCTGATCGTGCAAGCCGCCTGATCTCCAGCATTCCTTTTCTGAGGTAGCCGCCATGGCCCATTCGGCAGTCGATCACCACGACGAGCACGGGCATCAGCAGAGCTTCGTCGAGCGTTGGTTCTTCTCCACCAACCACAAGGACATCGGCACGCTGTACCTGCTCTTCAGCTTCACCATGTTCGTCATCGGTGCGGCGATGAGCGTGGTGATCCGCGCCGAACTGGCGCAGCCGGGCCTGCAGTTCGTCAAGCCCGAGTTCTTCAACCAGATGACCACCGTGCACGCGCTGGTGATGATCTTCGGCGGGGTGATGCCGGCCTTCGTCGGCCTGGCCAACTGGATGATCCCGCTGCAGATCGGCGCGCCGGACATGGCGCTGCCGCGCATGAACAACTGGTCGTTCTGGCTGCTGCCGGTGGCCTTCACTCTGCTGCTGCTGACCCTGTTCCTGCCCGGGGGCGCGCCGGCCGGCGGCTGGACCATGTACCCGCCGCTGATGCTGCAGGGCGGCTACAACGTCGCCTTCTCGGTATTCGCCATCCACGTCGCCGGCATCAGCTCGATCATGGGCGCGATCAACATCATCGCCACCGTGCTCAACATGCGCGCGCCGGGCATCGACCTGCTGAAGATGCCGATCTTCTGCTGGGCATGGCTGATCACCGCGTTCCTGCTGATCGCGGTGATGCCGGTGCTGGCCGGCGCGGTGACCATGCTGCTCACCGACAAGTTCTTCGGCACCTCGTTCTTCAACGCCGCCGGCGGCGGCGACCCGGTGATGTACCAGCACATCTTCTGGTTCTTCGGGCACCCCGAGGTCTACATCATGATCCTGCCGGCGTTCGGCGTGATCAGCGAAATCATCCCGACCTTCAGCCGCAAGCCGCTGTTCGGCTACCAGGCGATGGTCTACGCGATCGCGGCGATCGCGTTCCTGAGCTTCATCGTCTGGGCGCACCACATGTTCACCGTGGGCATGCCGTTGGGCGGCGAGATCTACTTCATGTTCGCCACCATGCTGATCTCCATCCCCACCGGGGTGAAGGTGTTCAACTGGGTCAGCACCATGTGGCAGGGCTCGATGACCTTCGAGTCGCCGATGCTGTGGGCCATCGCCTTCGTCATCCTGTTCACCATCGGCGGTTTCTCCGGGCTGATGCTGGCGATCGTGCCGGCCGACTTCCAGTACCACGACACCTATTTCGTGGTCGCGCACTTCCACTACGTGCTGGTCACCGGCGCGGTGTTCGCGCTGATCGCCGCGGTGTACTACTGGTGGCCGAAGTGGACCGGGCGCATGTACAACGAGTCCTGGGCCAAGTTCCACTTCTGGTGGACGATGCTGTTCGTCAACCTGCTGTTCTTCCCGCAGCACTTCCTCGGCCTGGCCGGCATGCCGCGGCGCATTCCCGACTACAACGTGGTGTTCGCCGACTGGAACCTGGTCAGCTCGATCGGCGCGTTCGGCATGTTCGTCACTCCGTTCCTGATGGCCGGCATCCTGCTGGCGTCGCTGCGCAATGGCGCGCGCGCCGAAGCGCGTTCGTGGGAAGGCGCGCGCGGCCTGGAGTGGACGGTGCCGTCGCCGGCACCGGCGCACACCTTCACCCTGCCGCCGGTGCTCAAGCCCGGTGATCTGGCCCACGACGACATCAGCCACTGATGACCGCGCAACCGCCGCTCGACGACCTGGTCCTGCGCCGCAAACGTGCGGTGCGCACCGCGCTGGTGGTCGGCGCGGTGGCGCTGGCGATCTACGTCGCCTTCGTCCTCTCGGGGGTGCTGGGCCGATGAACGCGCCAGCGCCGCGGGTGCACAGCAGCGCCGGGCTGTTCAAGCTGGTCGGCGTGGCGCTGGCGGTGTTCGTGCTGACCTTCTCGCTGGTGCCGCTGTACCGCATCGCCTGCGAGAAGGTGTTCGGTGTGCGCCTGGAGCGCGGCCCCGGCGAAGGGCCGCAGGCCGGCAAACCGCTCGCGGGCAAGCGCACGGTCACCGTGCAGTTCGATGGCGGGGTGAACTCCAAGCTGCCCTGGTCGTTCCATCCGGAGCAGCTGACCATGCAGGTGGTGCCGGGCGAACTCAACGAGGCGCTGTACTACGCGCACAACGATGGCGCGCACGCCATCGTCGGCAGTGCGGTGCCCTCGGTGGCGCCGGCGCGCGCGTCCGGCTACTTCACCAAGACCGAGTGCTTCTGCTTCACCGCGCAGACCCTGCAGGCCGGCGAGAAACGCGACATGCCGGTGCGCTTCATCGTCGATCCCAACCTGCCCAGCGACATCAGCACCATCACCCTGTCCTACACCTTCTACAAGAACGATGCGCTGAGCGCGGAACTGGGATCGCCGAAACTGGCCGGTTCCGCGCGCGCGGCTCCCTGACCCGACCGGAATGCCTGCCATGGCCCAGCCCAGCACCGACGCCACCGCCAACGCCTACTACGTGCCCAGCCAGAGCCGCTGGCCGTTCATCGGCTCGATCGCGATGTTCGTGACCATGATCGGCGTGGCCAGTTGGCTCAACGACGCGTCCTGGGGCAAGTGGACCTTCTTCACCGGCATCGCGATGCTGGTGGCGACGCTGTTCATGTGGTTCGGCGATGTGATCCGCGAATCGATCGCCGGGCACTACAACCGCCAGGTCGACGTGTCGTTCCGCATGGGCATGGTGTGGTTCATCTTCTCCGAGGTGATGTTCTTCGGCGCCTTCTTCGGCGCGCTGTTCTACACCCGTACCTTCATCCTGCCGTGGCTGGGCGGCGAGGGCGACGGGGTGATGACCAATGCGCTGCTGTGGGACGGCTACTCCGCCGCCTGGCCGACCAACGGCCCGGGCGGCATCGGCGGCCAGTTCCAGACCATCCCGGCCTGGGGCCTGCCGCTGATCAACACGCTGATCCTGCTCAGCTCCGGCGTGACCCTGACCATCGCCCACCACGCGCTCAAGGCCGGCCAGCGCACCCGGCTGATGGTGTTCCAGGCGCTGACCGTGGCGCTGGGCTGCACCTTCCTGTACTTCCAGGCCGAGGAGTACATGCACGCCTACAAGGAACTCAACCTGACCCTGGGCTCGGGCATCTACGGTTCGACCTTCTTCATGCTCACCGGCTTCCACGGCGCGCACGTGCTGCTGGGCACGATCATGCTGCTGGTGATGTTGCTGCGGATCAGCCGCGGCCACTTCAGCCGCGACAACCACTTCGCCTTCGAAGCGGCGGCGTGGTACTGGCACTTCGTCGACGTGGTGTGGCTGGCGCTGTTCCTGTTCGTCTATGTGCTTTGACTGCTGGAAATAGGGAATCGGGAATGGGGAATCGCAAGAGCGGCTTTCGCTTGCGCTCCCGCTTTGCCGATTCTCTTTTCCCGATTCCCCATTCCCGGTTTCTCAGCGGCCAAGTCCGTGAGGCTTGATCACTCCCGTGTAGATGCCCAGGATCACCAGCAGGATCAGGCACACCGATAGGCCGATGCGCCAGGTCAACGCGTTCACCGTGCGCTTGCTCTGGCCGCGGTCCACCAACAGGTAGTACAGGCCGGCGCCCAGGTTCCACAGGATGAGCAGCAGGAACGCGACGATCAGCAAAGTCTTCAGCGAGTCGTTCATGGGCGTCTCGGCGCATGGTGTGTCCGCATTATGACCCTCGCCGCTGCCTCGCGCGTGGGTGCGCGCCGGCGCATGCCGCTGTGGCTGGGCTGGAGCGTGGCGTTGGCGGTGGCGCTGTGCTTCTGCGCGCTGGGCCGCTGGCAACTGCAGCGCATGCACGAGAAGCAGGCCTTGCTGGCGCAGGCGGCGCATGTGCGCGATCGTCCGCAGACGCTGGCCGACGCGCTGCGTGCGACGCCGCCAGGCCAGTTGCGCTGGGTGCATGGTGCCGGCCGCTTCCTGCCCGGGCAGATCCTGCTCGACAACCAGCTGCGGCAGGGCCGCAGCGGGGTCAAGGTGTACCAGCCGTTCCTGGCCGACGGCGCGGCGGCGCCGCTGCTGGTGGAACTGGGCTGGCTCCCGCTGCCGGCCGATCGTGCGCTGCCCGAACCGGCGCCGTTGCAGGGCCGCTACACGCTGGTCGGCCTGCTCGGGCCGCCACCGTCGCATGGATTGACCCTGGGTCCGGCGCTGGTCGCGGCGCCGTCGCCGCAGCGCTGGCTGGCGATGCGCATCGAGCCGGCGGCGATCGGCGAGGCGCTCGGCCGCCGCGACATTTTGTCGCAGGTGCTGCGCCTGGATCCGGCCTTGCCGCTGGGTTATCCGCGCGACCTGGACCTGCTGCCGAACACGCTGCCGCCCGAGCGCCACTTGGGTTACGCGGTGCAATGGTTCGGCCTGGCGCTGGCGGTGCTGGTCACCGCGGCGCTGCTCAGCTGGCGCGCGCGCAGGGGACGGGGCGGGCGCTGAGCGCGCGCGCATGAGAAAATCCCCGGCATGAATGCTCCCACCCCGGCCCCGCGCCCGGCGGCCGCACGCGGCCGCTGGCCGCTGATCGTGTTGTTCGTCCTGTTCTTCGGCTCGATGCTGGTCGCCGGCGCGTTGCGCTTTTCCGGCTGGCAGCCGGCCGCCAGCCGCAACCACGGCGAACTGCTGCAGCCGCCGGCCGACCTGCGCGCGCTGCAGCCGCGGCTGGCCGACGGCCGCGTCTACGCCTGGGAGCCGCAGCGGCGGCTGTGGCGCATCGCGCTGGCGCCGCCGGCGGACTGCGGCAGCGCCTGCGAGGCGCTGGCGCGCGACCTGGACAAGGTCTGGCAGCTGTTCGGCCACGACGCCGACCACGTGCAGATCCTGTGGATCGGCACGCCGCCGGCCGCCGCCCAGGCCCTGCCGCAGGTGCAGGCGCTGCGCGCGGATCCGGCGCTGCTGGCGGCGCTGCCGCGGGTGCGCGATGCGGCCGGGGTGCCGGTCTACGTCATCGATCCGAACGGTTTCGTGGTGCTGCGCTATGCCCCCGGGTTCGACCCGGCCGGGTTGCGCGCGGACCTGGCGAAACTGCTGAAACTCCTGTGAGCCGCTTCCTATGACCTTGTTCGCGCGCCCGGCGCTGTTCCGGCATTTCCATCGCATGGCCTGGCTGGCGGCGCTGTTCACCGCCAGCACCATCATGTTCGGCTCGTTCGTGCGCCTGTCCGATGCGGGCATGAGCTGCCCGGATTGGCCGACCTGCTACGGCCGCATCACCTGGCCGCAGACCAGTGCCGAAGCCGATACCCACGCCGCCAGCAAGATCCGGCCGCTGGAGACGCACAAGGCGTGGCGCGAGCAGATCCACCGCTTCCTGGCCGGTGCGCTGGGCGTGGAAGTGTTGGTGCTGTCGCTGCTGGCGGCGCGGCGGCGCCGGCTCGGCATCGCCCAGATCGTCACGGCGGCGGCGCTGGTGGCGCTGTCGATCCCGCTGTACATGTCCGGCTGGCCGGGGCTGGCGATGCTGGTGGCAGTCGGCGGCGAGGCGATCCTGCTGCTGGCGGCGCTGCGCTGGTCCAACGACGACCTGGCCCGTGCCGCGGTGCTGACCCTGTCGGTGGTGATCTTCCAGGCCCTGCTGGGCATGTGGACGGTGACCCTGCTGCTCAAGCCGATCGTGGTGATGGGCCACCTGCTGGGCGGCTTGCTGATGTTCTCGCTGCTGGTGTGGATGGCCTGGCGCGCCACCCATCTGCCGATCACCCTGGCCGATGCGCCGCGCCTGAAGTGGCTGCTGCGCCTGGGCGTGGCGGTGCTGGTGCTGCAGATCGCCCTGGGCGGCTGGGTCAGCGCCAACTACGCGGCGTTGGCCTGCGGCGGCGGCAGCTGGTCGGCCGACAACTTCCCGCGCTGCGTCAGCCAGTGGTGGCCGCCGCACGATTTCCGCGAGGGCTTCACCCTGTGGCGTGGCATCGGCGTGGACTACGAAGGCGGCGTGCTCGACGGCGCGGCGCGCATCGCCATCCAGATGGCGCACCGGATGATGGCGATGGTGGTGGCGGCCTACCTGCTGTGGCTGAGCTGGCGCCTGAGCCGCACGCCGGGCATGCGCGGCTGGGCCGCGGCGCTGGCGCTGCTGCTGGTCGCGCAGGTGTGCCTGGGCATCCTCAACGTCAAGCTGGCGCTGCCCTTGCCGGTGGCGGTGCTGCACAACGCCGGCGCGGTGGCGCTGCTGTTCGTGCTGGTGTCGTTGCTGGCGCGCTTGCGGGCGCCGCAATGAGCGCGCATCGCGTCCACTGGCGCGACTACTGGGACCTGACCAAGCCCAAGGTGGTGGCGCTGATCGTGTTCACCGCCCTGGTCGGCATGTGCCTGGCGATCCCGGGGCTGCCGACCTGGGCGCAGGTGCGCACCGGCCTGCTCGGCTTCTTCGGCATCTGGCTGGCGGCCTCGGCGGCGGCGGCGATCAACCAGCTGCTGGACGCACGCATCGATGCGCAGATGGCGCGCACCTCCTGGCGTCCGCTGGTGGTGGGCAAGGTGCTGCCGTGGCAGGTGCTGCTGTTCGCTACCCTGCTGACGGCGCTGTCGATGACCGTGCTGGTGGTGTGGGTCAACGGGATCACCGCGGTGCTGACCTTCGCCTCGCTGATCGGCTATGCGGTGATCTACACGGTGTTCCTCAAGCGCACCACGCCGCAGAACATCGTCATCGGCGGCCTGGCCGGCGCGGCGCCGCCGCTGCTGGGCTGGGCCGCGATCACCGGCATGCAGGGCCAGTGGGACTGGGCCTATGCCTCGCTGTTGGTGCTGATCATCTTCGTGTGGACGCCGCCGCACTTCTGGGCATTGGCGATCTTCCGCCGCGCCGACTACGCCAAGGCCTCGATCCCGATGCTGCCGGTCACCCATGGCGTGGCGCATACCCGCCGGCAGATCCTGGTGTACACGGTGCTGCTGGTGGTGGTGACGCTGCTGCCGGTGGCGGTGGGCATGAGCGGGGTGTTCTACCTCGGCGGCACCCTGGTGCTGGACGCGGTGTTCCTCTGGTACGCCTGGCGCATGCTCGATCCGCCGGACGAGATGTTCTCGATGCGCATGTTCGGCTACTCCATCGTGTACCTGATGGCGCTGTTCGCGTTCCTGCTGGTCGATCACTGGATCGCCTGAACGGGTCGTTCAGTTTTCCGCTCAAGTGTTGCCGGTCGCGGTCGTTACCGGGCGAACGACCAAGATCGGCAAAGCCGCGGAGACATCCATGTGGGGCAAGAGCAAGCAAGACGCGGCGAAGCTGCAGGCACTGACCGAGCGCCTGCGCGAGGCCGAGGCCGAGCGTGACCGCGCCCGTGCGCAGGCCGACAGCGCCCTCGCCAATGTGGACGACATGCGCGTCCGTTTCGACCTGGTCACCAAGGCGACCACCGACGGCCTGTGGGAAATGCGGGTGATCGCCGGCGATCCGATCAACCCCGCCAACGAATTCTGGTGGTCCTCGCAGTTCCGCGCGATGCTGGGCTTCTCCTCCGAGCTCGACTTCCCCAACGTGCTCGACAGTTGGGCCTCGCGCCTGCATCCGGACGACAAGCAGGCCACGCTGGACGCGTTCGCCAAGCACCTGGGCGACCGCAGCGGCCAGACCCCGTACGACGTGGACTACCGCCTGCAGCTGAAGAACGGCCAGTACCGCTGGTTCCGCGCGATCGGTACCACCCAGCGCGACGCCCAGGGCTTACCGCTGCGGGTGGCCGGCGCGCTCACCGACATCACCGAGCGGCGCGAGCGCGAGGCGTTCCTGGACATCGTGCTGACGCGCTTCGAGCTGGGCCAGCAGATGCTCAACGACGGCCTGTGGGACATGAGCGTGACCGCCGGCGATCCGATCAATCCGGCCAACGAGTTCTGGTGGTCGCCGCAGTTCCGCGCGTTGCTGGGCTTCGCCTCCGAGGCCGAGTTCCCCAACGTGCTCGACAGTTGGTCCTCGCGCCTGCATCCGGAGGACGCGGAATTCGCGCTCAATGCCTTCGCGTCGCATATCAACGACCGCACCGGCCGGACCGGCTTCGACATTCAGTATCGGATCAAGCTGAAGAGCGGTGAGTACCGCTGGGTCCACGCGCGCGGCCTGACCAAGCGCGCCGCCGACGGCACCCCGCTGCGTGCGGTCGGCGCGTTGCTGGACATCCATGCCACGCGTCAGCTCGGCGAGGCGGCGCACACGCTGCAGACCGCGGCCGCGGAGATGGTCGAGGACAACAACGATCTGGCCCGGCGTACCGAGCAGCAGGCCGCGGCGCTGGAAGAGGCGGCCAGCTCGATGGAGGAGATCACCGGCACCGTGCAGCGCAACGTCGAGCACGTCGGTCACGCCAACCGCCTGGTGGATGGTGCCAGCGACGTCGCCCAGCGCGGTGGCGAGGTGGTGCGCGACGTGGTGCAGACCATGGCCGGCATCGAGAGCGCCTCACGCAAGATCGCCGACATCATCAGCGTGATCGACGGCATCGCCTTCCAGACCAACATCCTGGCGCTGAACGCGGCGGTGGAAGCGGCGCGTGCGGGCGAGCAGGGCCGTGGTTTCGCCGTGGTCGCCACCGAAGTGCGCAGCCTGGCGCAGCGCTGCGCCGATGCGGCCAAGGAAGTGCGCGGCCTGATCGCCAGCTCCAGCGAGCAGGTCGATCGCGGTTCGGCGCTGGTCGCACGCGCCGGTGCCACCATGGAAGAACTGCTCGGCTCGGTGCGCGAGGTGCAGCGCATCATGACCGACATCGCCGGCGCCAGCCGCGAGCAGAGTGCCGGCATCGGCCAGGTCAACCAGATCGTGGTGCAGATGGACACCGCCACGCAGCAGAACGCGGCGCTGGTCGAAAAGATGGCCGAAGCGGCGCGCGCGCTGGAAAACCAGGCCAGCGGCCTGAACGCGCATACCGCCAAGGAGCAGCAGCGCGCGGCCAACCAGGCGGCGCCGGTGCGCGTGGCGGCCTGATCGGGAGCGGCCCAGCCCACGGCGCGTCTGCCGCGTCGTGGGCGTGAGGGGGGCTGTCGCGTCCTGCGACGCGGCAGATCCGCCGGCTCGGGAGCGGACAGCTGTGCAGGCACTGGCGGTCGCCCCCGGCGTGCTGCCCTGCCGTGGTGCGTGAGGCGCCTCTCGCGCTCACCCCAGCCAATGCTGGCAGCCGTCGCCCTCCTGGCTGCCGCAGCTTTGCTGCATCTTGTGCTGCAGCCGCGCGAGCACCGCGCTGCCGTCGTGGCCCTTGCTCCAGGCCTGCAGGGTCTTGGCCAGGGTATCGAAACGCTGCCGGGTGCGCTGGTGATAGCCATCCGGCTGGCCGGCCAACTCCCCGATCACCTGGCCGGCGGCCGCCTCGATCGCGGCCGCATTGTCCGGCTGCAGCCGGACCAGCCCATCGACATAGAGCACGCCCCACTGCACGCGGGTGGCCGGGCCCTGCGCGCTCTCGTAGGCCTTTTTCAGCCAGAACAGCGCCGTCTGCTTGTCGCCGCGCGCCTCGGCCAGGCCGGCCAGTTCCGGCATGTAGTAGTACGGGGTCTTGCTGCGCTGAAGCTCGGCCAGCAGCAGTTGTTCGGCACCGGCGCTGTCGCCGGCGGCGTCCAGCAGGCTGGCGGCGTTGCTGATCGTGGACTGGCGTTCGTAGTCGGTCGTGGCGGCCTGCTCGGCCCAGTGCACGCGCTGCTGCACCTTGGCGACCACCGCCGGCGGCAGCGGCGGATGCGGACCGTCGCCGGCATCGGCCGGCTGGCCTTGCGCCAAGCGTGCCAAGGCGATGTCCGCGGCGGCGGTGTCCAGGCGATCGCTGATCGGCAGGCTGCTGTCGGCGTAGACCTGGTCCAGCGCATGGGTCAGTGCGGCGGACAGCGTGTTGCGCTCGGCGGCGTCGCTGGCCGCGGCCTGCACCAGCTCGCGCGCCGCATAGGTCAGCGTGCTGCGGTTGGCGCGCACTTCGGCAGGGTCGGCCAGCACCGTCTGCAGCAGTTCGCGGTCGGCGGCGCGGTGCTTGGCGTCCACCTTGGCAGCCTTGGCCGGATCCTGCGCGGCCAGCGCCAGCAACGCGAAACGGCGCTGCAAGGCCGGCTGCGGCGCGGCCGCGGCCAGGCGCGTGAGCATGTCGGCCGCCTGACCCGGCTTGACCAGTTGGGCCGCATCCACCGCCCAGCCGTATTCGCCGAGCAGGATCCAGTCGTCGGCGCTGAGCGTGGCCGGTGCCTTCAGCGCTTGCTGCAGCAACTGCGCCGAGGTGGTGGTGCGGGTCGCGGCCACGCGCAGGGCCTCGGCCAGACGCACGGTATCGCTGTCCCCGGCCAGGCGGGTGATCTCGCTGCGGTCCGGGCGCAGCACGATGATGGTCGGATAGCCCTTGACGCCGAAGCGTTCGCCCCAGGCCTGCGCGCCTTCCGAATCGCCGTCCAGGTGCACCGCGACGAAGGCGCGGGTGCGGGCAATGAACGCCGGGTCCTTGAACAGCGTGGCCTTGAGCCGATTGCAGGGCGGGCACCAGGCCGCGCCCCAGTACAGCAGCACCGGCTTGTCGTGTTCGCGCGCTTCGGCGAAGGCGTCGTCGACGTCGCCCTCGCGCCAGGCGATGCCGGCGCTGTCGGCGGCAGGCGCCGCTGGGGCGGCCTTGGGCGCGGCCGGCGCGGGCGGTTGCTGGCAGGCACTCAGCGCCAGCAGCGCGGCCAGGCTGGCGGAGATCGTCGCGGAACGGCGGAACATGCGGCTCATGGGGGCACCGGGAGGGGAGGGAGACACGGCGCCGGCCGTGCCGGCCGTCTACTGTACGCAGCCGTTGCCGTCATCGCTCATGCCGGCTGCGCATCTGCATATGCCGCCCGTGCAGGTGCTGCGCGGCGCATGACACGCGCTTGCGGCCCGCGTCGGCGCGGCGTGCCGGCCGGCGCCCGCGACCGCCCCTTGCCGTTCGCCGCTAGCCGGTCGCTTCTGCCTTCGCCGCGCGCGCGTAGCGTTGCGCGATCACCGCGCAGACGATCAGCTGGATCTGGTGGTAGATCATCACCGGCAACACGATCGCGCCGAGGCTGCCGCTGGCGAACAGTACCTTGGCCATCGGCACGCCGGTGGCCAGGCTCTTCTTCGAGCCGCAGAACACGATCGGAATCTCGTCCTCGCGGGAAAAGCCCAGGCGCCGTGCGCCGAAGGTGATCAACGCCATCGCCAGCGCCAGCAGCACCGCGCCGACCACGGCGACGCCGAGCAGCGCCGGCAGCGGCGTCTTGCGCCACAGGCCTTCGACCACCGCGGCGCTGAACGCGGTGTACACCACCAGCAGGATGGTGCTCTGGTCGGTGTAGCGCAGCACCGCGCGGCGGCGCTCGACCCAGCCGCCGATCCAGCGCTGCAGCAGATGGCCGGCGACGAACGGCACCAGCAGCTGCAGCATGATCTTGCCCATCGCCTCCAGCGGATTGGACATGGCGTTCTGCGCGTCGGTCAGCACGCCCATCAGCAGCGGCGTCAGGAACACCCCGAGCAGGCTCGACAGCGAGGCGCTGCACACCGCCGCCGGCACGTTGCCGCCGGCCATCGAGGTGAAGGCGATCGACGACTGCACCGTGGACGGCAGCGTGCACAGGAACAGCACACCGATGTACAGGTCCGGGGTCAGCAGCCAGTGCGACAGCGGCTTGAACAGCAGGCCCAGCAGCGGGAACAGGATGAAGGTGGCGGCGAAGATGGTCAGGTGCAGCCGCCAGTGCAGCGCGCCGGCGACGATGGCCTCGCGCGACAGCCGCGCGCCATGCAGGAAGAACAGCGCGGCGATCGCCAGATCGGTGACCACGTCCATCACCGACGCCGCGCGCCCCTGCACCGGCAGCAGCGAGGCCAGCAGCACCGTGCACAGCAGCGCCAGGGTGAAGGGTTCGATGCGCAGGCGCGCAAGCCAGGACTTGATCATCGGGGAAGGTCGAGCGGTGGGGGGAGTCGTGCATTTTAGAAAGCATGGCGCCCGCACGCGAATCCGGACGCACTGCGTAGACAACTCGCAGACATGTTGCGCTGCCGGCCGTTTCGGTCAAATGCGCGTACCGGCAGCTTGCTAGATTGCGGCCACCCGGTCGATGGGGAGCGCGCCGGGCACGCAGGCGCGTCGTGCACGCGTTTGTGCTTCCCGCTCCTCCAGGCATTGCCACGGACTCGGAGCTTGCATATGTCGTACGACCAGTATCAGACCGTTTTTGCGCTTTCGACATTGGCTAATTGGGTCAGTACCCAAAAGGGAACAGCGGTACAGCTGCAGGCCGCCTACCAAGCAGTGCTACAAAATACGCTGGCGTCGCAGCCGGCGAAGGATGCCATCGGCAGCTGGGAGTTGGTCTGGGGACCGCAGGTGTGGCAGATGGATGGTTCCGACCTTTCGGAAAATGCGATGTTCGTAGCCAAGGCGAGCGACGTGGGCGCTATCGCCGGAGACGTGTACGTCGTGGCGATCGCAGCTACCAACCCGAATTCTCTTTACGACTGGCTGATCGAGGATTTCAATGTGGTGCCGGTTGTGGACTTTTCCCACTTCAATCCACTAGACAAGAGTCCGCCGACCAGGGCCGTGTGGCCATGGGCGCCGAATGTCCCCTTTATCTCGATGGGAACTGCTCTGGGAGTATGGCATCTGCTGCAGATGGTCAGCCCGGCCAAGGCGATGGCGCCGGGTAAGAGCCTATGCGATTTCCTGCAGAGTGTGGCGCATAGCGATGCTACGGTGATCTTCGCCGGACATAGTCTTGGCGGTGCCTTGTCGCCGACTATGGCGTTCTGGCTCAAGAATGCTAACAAACTCAGTGGATACAAGGCGGTGTATTGCTATCCCACCGCTGGTGCCACGCCGGGGAATGGAGTGTTCGCGCAGGCGTATGCAAAGGCGCTTTCGGCGGAACCATCCGGTGCCACGGGATATCAGTCGTGGAATTGCGATCTGTGGAATACGCTTGATGCGGTGCCGCATGCCTGGAGAATAAACATGCTGGGCGATATCAAGACGAAGTTGTACGGAAATGTGTCGATCCCCGACGTCAATCACTTTGTCGATTTTGCGATCGCCAGTTCGTTGGCATCGCGCATTGGTTATGCGCAGATCCCCAATCAGTCGCTTCCGGGAAAGGTAAGTGGTGATAAGCCGAGCGATTTTAGATCTTTCATGAATCAGGTGAGGATTCAGCACACCGATGCGTATGAGACGTTGATTGCGGCCAAGCTTCAGCCCGTGCTGCCGCCCTCGCATGCGCTTCAGACCACAATGCGTGATAGCGAGGCGCAATTGGATGCCCTGGCCGCGCGGATGGAAGCGGAGCGCGAGGAACTGGCCGAACGTTTCTCAAAAGCGCGCGAGGCGTTGGGCGTGACCGATCCTGCAAAGTCGACGGCATAAGCGGAATCTGCGCCGATGCAACAGCGATGATCGGCACGACGGTCGCCGCCCTGCGCCGTATGCGGGCTGCAGCGCAGGTGAGTCCTCAATGCAGCCCCGCACGCGCCTTCAGCAGTTCCCGCAGCTCGTACTTGTCGGTCTCGTCCAACCCTTGCGCGCGCTGCTTGGCCTGCAGTTCGTCCAGGCGCTGCTGCAGCGTCTGCTTTTCCAGCTGCACGACCACGTCGTGCAGTTCCTGGCGCCAACTGGTGGTCTCGCCGGCGATCTCCTGCACCGCCAGCTTCTGCAGTGCGGCCAGTTCCTCGCGTTCTTGGAAGTGTTCGAGCAGGGCGCCGGTGGTGATTTCCGGGCGCGCATGCACGATCTGCAGCAGTTCGATCATCAGCTCGATGCCGGGCAGGCGCAGGCCAGCGAACGGGTAGGGCGGCGGCAGGTCCAGCGCCAGCGACGGTGCCTGCAGCAGGCGCACGATCCCCTCGCGGACCAGGCTGCGCTTGTGCGCCGGGCGCGGCGCGCGCGGCGGCGGCCGGCTCGCCGCGGCCGTGGCGACTGCCGGTGCGGCGGCGCCGATGCCGGTGAGTTCGGCCAGGCGCTGACGCATCAGGTCGCCGAAGGCGCCGTCGGGAATCTGCGCCAGCATCGGCCGCGCGCGTTCGGCCAGGCGCGCCTTGCCGTCGAGCGTGCCGAGGTTGATCTCGCGCGAGAGTTCGTCGAAGAAGAACTGCGACAGCGGCGTGGCCTGGACCAGGCGCGCGTCGAAGGCCGCGGCGCCTTCCTTGCGCACGATGGTGTCCGGATCCTCGCCGTCGGGCAGGAACAGGAAGAACGCCTGGCGTCCGTCCTTCATCCGCGGCAGCACCGATTCCAGCGCCTTCCAGCCGGCGCGGCGGCCGGCGGCGTCGCCGTCGAAGCAGAAGAACACGTCCGGCGCGTTGCGGAACAGCAGCTCGGCATGGTCCGGCGTGGTCGCGGTGCCCAGCGTCGCCACCGCCTGGGTGACGCCGAACTGGAACAGCGAGACCACGTCCATGTAGCCCTCGACCACGATCAGCCGCTCGATCTTCTGGTTGGCCTGGCGCACCTGCCACAGGCCGTACAGCTCGCGGCCCTTGTGGAACAGCGCGGTCTCCGGCGAGTTCAGGTACTTGGGGCCGTCGTCCTTGTCGAGCACGCGGCCGCCGAAGGCGATGACCCGGCCGCGGCGGTCGAAGATCGGGAACATCACCCGGTCGCGGAACTTGTCGTAGACGTGGCCGCGGTCGTTCTTGGAGAACAGCCCGGCGCGGTCGAGCAGCTTGAGCCGGCGCTCGTCGGTGCCCAGCGCGTCCTTGAGCGCGCTGTAGCCGTCCGGGGCGTAGCCGATCTGGAAGCGCGCGCGGTTTTCGGCGTCCACGCCCCGGCCGTCCAGGTAGGCGCGCGCCTTCTCGCTGCCGTCGAACTGGCGTTGGAAGAACTTGGCCGCCGCTTCCAGCGCGGAGTACAGGTCGCGATGGTCGTCGCCGGCGGCCTGCGCCGCGCCACGCTGCTGGGCGTCGCGCGGGATCTCCATGCCGGCGCGCTTGGCCAGCTCGTCGACCGCGTCGAGGAATTCGAGGCGGTCGTAATTCATCAGGAAGCTGATCGCGGTGCCGTGCGCGCCGCAGCCGAAGCAGTGGTAGAACTGCTTGGTCGGCGACACCGTGAACGAGGCCGAGCGCTCGTCGTGGAACGGGCAGCGCGCCGCGTATTCCTTGCCCTGGCGCTTCAGCGGCACGCGCGTGCCGATCACCTCGACGATGTCGGTGCGTGCGAGCAGGTCGTCGATGAATGCGTCGGGGATGCGGGCCATCCGCATAGGATGCCACGCGCGTGTGCCGTCACGCTGGCCGCGCGGCCTGCGTGTGGTTCAGTGCCGTGCGGTCAGGGCGCCGGCGGTGTCTGCGCAACGCTGCGCGGGTCGATCCCGGCGGCGACGAGCTTGCTGTGCGAGCGCAGCCGCTCGTCGATCACCGCGGTGATCAGCGCGCCGACGAAGAACACCACCGTGGCGTAGTAGATCCACACCAGCAGGATCACCAGCGCGCCCATCGAGCCGTAGGCGCTGCCGGGCGCGGCGGTGGCGATGTACAGGCCGATCGCGTAGCGCCCGGCCACGAACAGGCAGGCGGTGATCGCGCCGCCGATGATGGCCTGGCGCCATTCCACGCGGCGGTCGGGCAGGTAGTGGTAGAGCACGGCGAAGGCCAGCACGTAGATCGCCAGGGTCGAGACATAGCCGACCGCCGGCAGCACCGACGGCATTCGTGCGAACACCACCTGCAGCACGGTGGTCAGGATCATCGAGATCAGCAGCAGGAAGCCCAGCGCGAATACCACGCCGAAGGAGAACACGCGCTTCTTCAGCCAGGCCATGATGCCGTCCAGGCGCTGCTTGTCGGTGCGGAAGATCAGGTTCAGCGCGTTCTGCAACTGCGCGAACACCGCGGTAGCGCCGACGAACAGCAACAGGGTGCTCCACAGCCCCGCCAGCGAGCCCACGCTGGGCTGGTTCTTGGCGTTGTCGATCACCGTCTGCGCGACCTCGCGCGCGCCGTGCCCGGCCAGTTGCCCGATCTGCGCGATCAACGCCTCCTGCGCCTGCGGATACAGCGAGGCGGTGAGCCACAGCAGCAGCACCAGCAGCGGCGCCAGCGACAGCAGCGCGTAGAACGACAGCGAGGCCGCCTGGGTCATCACGTCGATCTCGACGAAGCGCCGCACCAGCGCGGCCGGCAGGCTCTGCTGCAGGCGGTCGAGATGTTTGTGCAGGCGGTCGGACGACAGGGGCATGGACATGGGCGCGGGACCTTCGGCGCGCGGCGTCGCAACGCCGGTCCCGCACTGCGCGCAGAAGGGGGCGCGGGCTTGCCGGCGTTGTAGCAGCCCGTCGCCGAAAGGCGGGTGAAGCCCGCCGCGCACGCTAACGCATCGGTGCGGTCAGCCGGCCAAC
This sequence comes from Xanthomonas sp. LMG 12461, assembly GCF_009192935.1. NCBI lineage: Bacteria > Pseudomonadati > Pseudomonadota > Gammaproteobacteria > Lysobacterales > Lysobacteraceae > Xanthomonas > Xanthomonas sp. LMG 12461. The sequence goes on along the minus strand of NZ_NQYT01000002.1, from coordinate 82,597 downwards.
TGCTGCTTGACCAGCACCGAGACCTGGCCCATGTCGGCCTTGCCCGCGAGCATCGGCTTGAGCACGGCCATCAGCTTGCCCATGTCGGCCGGGCTGGCGGCGCCGGTCTGCGCCTTCGCCGCCTGGATCGCGGCGACGATCTCGGCCTCGCCCATCTTGCTCGGCAGGTAGCGCTCGATCACCACGATCTCCTCGCGCTCCACCTGGGCCAGGTCGTCGCGGCCGGCGGCCTCGTACTGGCTGACCGAGTCCTTGCGCTGCTTGACCATCTTGTCCATCACCGCGATCACCGCGGCGTCGTCCATCTCCACGCGCTCGTCCACTTCCTTCTGCTTGATGGCGGCGTTGATCAGCCGGATCACGCCCAGGCTGTGCTTGTCGCCGGACTTCATCGCGGCCTTCATGTCGTCGGTGAGCTGCTGCTTGAGGGTCATGAGGGGCTCCACAGGGAAGAGAAAAAAGGGGAAGGGCATTCTAGGCAAGCGCGCTGGCGCAGGCCGTGGCCGAAGCGGCACGCGGGTGCCGAGGGACAGGGATGGTGCCGATGCCCGCGCGGGGGCGGAGCGCCAGGCCAAGACGGAAGATGCACAAAAAGCCGGCGACGCTTGCGCGTGCCGGCTTCGTGGGCTTACCGTAGCGGATGCCGAAACCGGCACATCCCGCTACCGCAGGCCGCGATCCTCAGTACAGACGCTGGCGCTTGGTGACGTCGCGCGAGGTGCGACGCAGCTGGCGCTTCACCGCGGCAGCGGCCTTGCGCTTGCGTTCCTGGGTCGGCTTTTCGTAGAACTCGCGCTTGCGGGTTTCGGCCAGCACGCCGGCCTTTTCGCAGGTGCGCTTGAAGCGACGGAGCGCAAACTCGAAGGGCTCGTTCTCGCGGACTTTAACGCTGGGCATGGAATCTCCGGGACACAATGGTGACCGGGTCAGGCCCGGCGAGCCGCACATTATAGCGACAGATTTCGCGGCTGCAAGCACCCCGTTTGGCCTGCCGCCGATTCGGCCGCACAATGCACCCCATGAACGTGCTCGGCATCGAATCCAGTTGCGACGAAACCGGCGTCGCCGTCTATGACACCACCCGCTCCGGGGCGGCCGCGCTGCGTGCGCATGCGCTGTACAGCCAGATCGCCCTGCACGCCGAGTACGGCGGGGTGGTGCCGGAGTTGGCCAGCCGCGACCACGTGCGCAAGCTGCTGCCGCTGATCCGCCAGACCCTGGCCGAGGCCGGCCTGCAGGTGCGCGACCTGGACGGGGTCGCCTACACCGCCGGCCCGGGCCTGGTCGGCGCGCTGCTGGTCGGCGCCGGCGTGGCCCGGGCCTTGGCCTGGGCGCTGGAGGTGCCGGCGATCGGCGTGCATCACATGGAAGGCCACCTGCTGGCGCCGCTGATGGAGGATCCGGACCCGGTGCACGGCGCGCCGGCGCCGCCGTTCGTGGCGCTGCTGGTCTCCGGCGGTCACACCCAGTTGATCGCGGTGGAGGCCATCGGCCGCTACCGCCTGCTCGGCGAGACCCTCGACGACGCCGCCGGCGAGGCCTTCGACAAGACCGCCAAGCTGATGGGGCTGCCGTATCCGGGCGGCCCGCAACTGGCGGCGCTGGCCACGCAGGGCACCTCGGGGCGCTTTCGCTTCGCCCGGCCGATGACCGACCGGCCCGGCCTGGACTTCAGCTTTTCCGGGCTCAAGACCCAGGTGCTGCTGGCCTGGCGCGACAGCGATCAGTCCGAGACGGTGCGCGCCGACATCGCCCGCGGCTTCGAGGACGCGGTGGTGGACACGCTGGCGATCAAGTGCGAGCGCGCGCTGGAGGCGGCCGGCAGCGACACCATCGTGGTCGCCGGCGGCGTCGGCGCCAATCTGCGCCTGCGCGCCAAGCTGCAGGCGATGGCGCAGGCCCGCGGCGGTCGTGCCTGCTTCCCGCGCCCGGCGCTGTGCACCGACAACGGCGCGATGATCGCTTTCGCTGGCGCCCTGCGCCTGCAGGCGGGCCTGCACGACGCCGCGTCCGCGGTGCAGGTGACGCCGCGCTGGGACATGGCGGACTTGCCGCCATTGGCGGCAAGTCGGGAATCGGGAATGGAGAATCGGGAATCGTGAGCGGCTCACGCGCCGCTTTTGCCTCTGCTCTTACCATTCCCCACTCCCTATTCCCCATTCCCCGCTCCCCATGGATAAAGTCTTCATCGAAGGTCTGGAAATCGACGCGCTGATCGGCATCTACGATTGGGAGCGGCGGATCCGGCAGACGCTGCGCTTCGATCTGGAAATGGGCTTCGACAACCGCAAGCCCGCGGCCAGCGACGACATCGCCGACACGCTCAACTACAAGGCGGTGAGCAAGCGCCTGGTGGAACTGGTCGAGCAGTCCGGCTACGGGCTGGTCGAGACGCTGGCCGAGCGCTGCGCGGAAGCGGTGCTGCAAGAATTCGACGTGCAGTGGCTGCGGCTGAAGCTGAGCAAGCCGGGCGCGGTGCGCGGAGCGCAGGCAGTGGGGGTCATCATCGAGCGCAGCCGCGCATGAGCACGCAGGCATCGCTGCCATTCGCCAGCGCCGCGCCGGCGGCGCTGCCCGGCGCGCGTTTCTTCGCCGACCTGCAGCACACCCTGGCGCCGTATCCCTGGGCCTACGACGCGATGGTGATCGTGGCGCTGCTGCTGGCGGCGTGGCTGGCCAACTGGGTGACCAAACGCATCCTGCTGCGCGGGCTGCGGCGGGTGCTGCGCGCCACCGTGCTCAGCGACAAGGAGGTGAAGCTGAGCGTGATCCCGCGCCTGGCCAACGTGATCCCGGCGCTGGTGCTGTCGCTGGGCATCGGCGCGGTGCCGCATCTGCCGGCGGCGATGGTCAGCGTGGTGCGCAACGTCTGCGCCGCCTTCATCGTGCTGACCGTGGCGCTGGCCCTGTCGCGGGTGCTGGATCTGCTCAACCACGTCTACGAGCGGCGCCCGGATGCGCACAACAAGCCGATCAAGGGCTACATGCAGTTGCTCAAGATCGTGCTCGGCGTGGTCGCGGCGGTGCTGATGGTGTCGGTGCTGGTCGACAAGTCGCCGGTGATCCTGCTGTCGGGCGTGGGCGCGATGATGGCGGTGCTGATCCTGGTGTTCCAGGACACCCTGCTGTCGCTGGTGGCCAGCGTCACCATCAGTTCCAACGACATGGTCCGCGTTGGCGACTGGATCGAGATGCCGCAGCAGAACGCCGACGGCGACGTGATCGACATCGCGCTGCATACGGTCAAGGTCCAGAACTGGGACAAGACCATCACCACCATCCCGACCAAGAAGCTGATCAGCGATTCGTTCAAGAACTGGCGCGGGATGAGCGAGGCCGGCGGGCGCCGGATCAAGCGCGCGCTGTACCTGGACCAGCACAGCGTGCGCTTCCTCGACGCTGCCGAGATCGAGCAGATGCGGCAGTTGACCGTGCTGCGCGAGTACATCGACCGCAAGCGCGACGAACTCGGCGCCTGGAACGGGGCGCTCGCCGAGCGTGGGGTGGCGCCGATCAACGGCCGCCGGATCACCAACCTCGGCACCTTCCGCGCCTACGTCGAACATTACCTGCGCGCCAGCCCGCACGTGCGCCAGGACATGACCCTGCTGGTGCGGCAGCTGGAACCCGGCGCCAACGGCCTGCCGCTGGAGCTGTACTGCTTCGCCAACGACACCCGCTGGGCGATGTACGAGCAGATCCAGGCGGACCTGTTCGATCACCTGCTGGCGATCCTGCCCAATTTCGACCTGCGCGTGTTCCAGGCTTCCAGCGACGCGATGTTCATGGACAGCGCGCGGATCCGCCGCGCCCCGGACGCCGTGCCGCCGCCGGCGGCTTGACGGCTGTCACGTCTGCGGGCATGTTGCGGGACAACATGCCGGCGCCTCTCGCCGCCGGCCCGCAGCAACAAGGGGCGCGATGGACTGGAGCAAGTACCGCACGGCCACCTTCGACGAGCTGATCCAGTCCGATGGGCAGCCACGTCCGGCCGCGCGCCGGGTCATCGAGTACCTGTCCAGCCTCAGTGGACGCGAATTGTCCGAACGCCAGCTCGCCGCCGACGTCGCCGCGCGGGTCATGGGCATCACCTTCACCGTCTACTCCGACGGCCGCAACGTCGACCGCACGCTGCCGTTCGACCTGATCCCGCGGGTGATCCCGCTGCACGAATGGCAGCGCACCGAGGCCGGGCTGAAGCAGCGCATGCGTGCGCTCAACCTGTTCATCGGCGACATCTACGGCGCCCAGCGCATCGTCAAGGACAAGGTGTTCCCGGCGATGCTGCTGGAGCACTCGGTCAACTTCCGCCCGCAGTGCGTGGGCATCACTCCGGCGCTGGGGGTGTGGGCGCACGTGTGCGGCTCGGACCTGGTGCGCGACGCCGACGGCACGCTGTACGCGCTGGAGGACAACCTGCGCATCCCCAGCGGCGTGTCGTACATGCTCGAGAACCGCATGGTCGCCAAGCGGGTGTTCCCGGAGCTGTTCGAGACCAGTGCGATCCTGCCGGTGGACGACTACCCGGCGCAGCTCTACGACACCCTGGCGGCGCTGTCGCCGCGCCCGGGCGACCAGCCGGTGATCGCGTTGCTGACCCCGGGCATCTTCAACAGCGCCTACTTCGAGCATGCCTACCTGGCGCAGGCGATGGGCATCGAGCTGGTCGAGGGCGACGATCTGTTCGTGGCCGACGACGACTGCACCTACATGCGCACCGTGTACGGACCGCGCCGGGTCGACGTGATCTACCGCCGGGTCGACGACCTGTTCCTGGACCCGGAGGCGTTCCGCGCCGATTCGGTGCTGGGCGTGGCCGGGCTGATCCGCAGCTGGCGCGCCGGCAAGGTGGCGCTGGCCAATGCGCCGGGCGCCGGCGTGGCCGACGACAAGGTGGTGTTCGCCTACGTGCCGAAGATGATCCGCTACTACCTGGACGAGGAGCCGATCCTGCCCAACGTGCCCAGCTACCTGTGCCACGACGACAAGGACCGCCAGTACGTGCTCGAGCACCTGGACGAACTGGTGGTGAAGCCGGCCAACGAGTCCGGCGGCTACGGCATGCTGATCGGCCCGCGCTCGACCACGCGCCAGCGCGAGCAGTTCCGCAAGCTGATCCTGGCCGACCCGCGCAACTACATGGCGCAGCCGACCCTGGGCCTGTCCACCGCGCCGATCGTGACCGAGGCCGGGCCGGCGCCGCGGCACCTGGACCTGCGCCCGTTCATCCTGTCCCGCGAGGACGTCTACGTGACCACCGGCGGGTTGACCCGGGTGGCGATGGAGGAGGGCTCGCTGGTGGTCAATTCCTCGCAGGGCGGCGGCGCCAAGGACACCTGGGTGGTGGACCTGGACGAGGAGCTGGACTGATGCTCTCGCGCGTTGCCGACAACCTCTACTGGTTCAGCCGCTACGTACGCCGCGCCGAGACCACCGCGCGGTTGGTGGGCGTGGGCAGCCTGCTGCAGCTGGACCTGCCGCGCTCGGTGCGCTTCGCCTGGCGGCCGATGATCGACACGGTCGGCGCCGGCGAGATCTTCGCGCTGTGGTTCCCCAACGCCGGCGACGACGTCGGCGACGCCGACGTGGTGCGCTTCCTGCTGCTGGACGAGCGCAATCCGTCCTCGCTGCGCAGTTCGGTGCAGTACGCGCGCGAACTGCTGCGCAGCATCCGCGACACCCTGCCGCAGGAGATCTGGGAAGCGGTCAACGACCTGCACCTGTACATCGACGCCAACGGCGAGCGCAGCGTCGGTCGCCGTTACCGCATGGAGTTCCTGGGCCACGTGACCGACGCCTGCCTGAAGGTGTCCGGGCTGCTGACCGCCAACGTCAGCCGCGACATCGGCTTCCAGTTCCTGCGCCTGGGCACGGCGATCGAGCAGGCCGACATGACCACGCGCATCATCGATGCCGGCGCCTCGGGCCTGATCACCCCGCGCAAGGCCGACGACCGCGAGGCCTACCAGGCCATGCAGTGGATGAGCGTGCTGCGTGCGCAGGCCGCCTACCAGATGTACCGCCGCCACGTGCGCCAGCGCGTCACCGGCGAGCAGGCGCTGCGCTTCCTGCTGCAGAACAACGATTTCCCGCGCAGCGTGCAGTTCTGCCTGGTCCGCGCCCAGCACATCCTGCCGACCATGCCGCCGCGGCCGCCGGTGGAGCGCGCGCTGATGCGCATCAGCGGGCTGGTGCGCAATGCCGACCCGGCGTACCTGGCGCAGCACAACCCGGCCGGGTTCATGGACGAGATCCAGACCCACCTCGGCTACCTGCACAGCGCCATCGCCGAGGCCTACTTCAGCTCCTGAGCTGAGGCGGGCGGCCTGTGCGCTGCGCCAGCGGCCGGCCGCGGCGATCCGGGATCAGCGCCGGGCTGAGCCGGGCCCGGCTCTCCCTCCAGTCCCCCTAGGCGGCGCCCCTTCGCAGGCGTATGGTGCGCGGCGGCCGGGCCGGCCCCGGTCGGTAGACAGTTTTATGAATAGGCGATTCCGGCGCCGGAACTTGCCCCATCGACTGGCCGCAGAGCTAGAATTGGCGGCTATGTAAACGTTTTCTCAAAGGACCCCATGGCTTCGGATCGTATCGAATCGCTCATCGCCCGCATGACCGTCGAGGAGAAGGTCGGCCAGCTCGGCGTCTTCGCCGACATGGTGCGCCCGTTCGCCCCCGACGTGAATCCGGAAGCCAACGTCCGCAATGCCGACGAGGTGCTGCAGCAGGTGCGCGCCGGCCGGGTCGGCTCGCTGTTCAACGGCGTCGGCGCGGAACTGGGGCGGCGCATCCAGCAGGTGGCGCTGGAGGAGAGCCGGCTGGGGATCCCGGTGATCCTGGCTGCGGACGTGATCCATGGCATGCGCACGGTGTTCCCGATCCCGCTGGGCGAGGCCGCCAGCTTCGAGCCGGAACTGGCCGAGCGCACCGCGCGCGCCACCGCGGTCGAGGCCACCGCCGCCGGCATCCACTGGACCTACGCGCCGGCGGTGGACATCGCCCGCGATCAGCGCTGGGGCCGCGGCGCCGAGGGCGCTGGCGAGGATGTGGTGCTGGGCTGCGCCTTCGCCGCCGCGCGCGTGCGCGGCTTCCACGGGCCGGACCTGCGCGCCGACGACGCCTTGCTGGCCACGCCCAAGCACTTCGCCGCCTATGGCGCGGTCGCCGCCGGCATGGAGTACGCCAGCGTCGACATCGCCCCGCAGACCCTGCGCGACGTGCATCTGCCGCCGTTCCAGGCCGCCTTCGAGGCCGGCGCGCTGAGCGTGATGACCTCCTTCAACGACATCAACGGCGTGCCGGCCAGCGCCAACCACGAACTGCTGACCGAGATCCTGCGCGGCGAATGGAAATTCCCCGGCGTGGTGATCTCCGACTACACCGCCGACATGGAGCTGATCGCGCACGGCTATGCCGCCGACGAGCGCGACGCGACCAAGAAGGCGTTCCTGGCCGGCATGGACATGAGCATGCAGAGCGGCTTCTACGCCGCGCACCTGCCGTCGCTGGTGGAGGACGGCGAGGTGCCGATGGCGCTGCTGGATGCCTCGGTGCGCCGCGTGCTGGAACTGAAGGAGGCGATCGGCCTGCTCGACGATCCGTACCGTTCGCTGGACCCGGCGCGCGAGGCCGACCTGTCGCACATCGCCGCGCACGATGCGCTGGCGCGCGACGCGGCGCGGCGCTCGATCGTGCTGCTGAAGAACGACGGCCCGGTGCTGCCGCTGCGCAAGCAGGGCCAGAAGATCGCGCTGATCGGCCCGTTCGCGCAGGACCGCGACAACATCGAGGGCTGCTGGACCCTGTTCGGCGACAAGACCCGCTATGTGACCCTGGAAGCCGGCGTGCGCGCCGCGCTGGCCGACGCGCAGGCGCTGACCGTGGTGCCCGGCTGCGGCCTGGAAGCGCCGCTGGACGGCGGCATCGAGGCGGCGGTGGCCGCCGCGCGCGCCGCCGACGTGGTGGTGCTGGCCCTGGGCGAGCCGCAGCGCTACAGCGGCGAGGCGCAGTCGCGCACCCAGATCGTGCTGCCGCCGGCGCAGCAGGCGCTGGCCGAGGCGGTCGCCGCCACCGGCACGCCGCTGGTGGTGCTGCTGCGCAACGGTCGCGCGCTGGCGCTGCAGGGCGCGGTGCGCGATGCCGCGGCGATCGCGGTGACCTGGTACCTGGGCACGCAGACCGGCCCGGCGGTGGCCGACGTGCTGTTCGGCGACTACAACCCGTCCGCGCGCCTGCCGGTGAGCTTCCCGCTCGACGCCGGGCAGCAGCCGTACTTCTACAACCACCCGCGCACCGGCCGGCCGGAACTGCCGACGATGAGCGAGTTCAAGTCGCGCTGGCGCGAGGTGCCGAACGCGCCGCTGTATCCGTTCGGCCACGGCCTCGGCTACACGCAGTTCGCCTATGGCGCGCCGCTGCTCGATCGCACCCAGGTCGGCTGGGACGACACCCTGACTGTGACCACGCGCATCGACAATGTCGGCGAGCGCGAAGGCGAGGAAGTGGTGCAGTTGTACATCCACGACCGCGTCGCCAGCCGGGTGCGCCCGGTGCGCGAGCTGAAGGCGTTCCGCAAGGTGCGGCTGGCCGCGGGCGAGGGCATGGAGGTCCGCTTCACCCTCGACCGCCACGCGCTGGCCTTCACCGGCCGCGACGGACAGTGCGCGGCCGAGCCGGGCCTGTTCGACCTGTGGGTGTGCGCGTCCTCGGCCAGCGGCGAGCCGGTGGCCTTCGAGCTGCTGCCCGGCTGAGCCGGCGCAGCGACAGCCGTCGCCGACGTGGGCGTGACGCCGATGGTGATTCGGCCGCGCGGATCGCCCTGATCCGGAGGCAGCGCCATGCCGCCCGGAGGACGCGCGCTGGCTGCTCTTGCAGCCACTTTCATGGTCTGGCGTGCCTCTATGGGGCCGCAACGGACGCCTGTCGTGGGTGCGGGCGCGTGTACTCGTCGCGTCGGCTTCCTGCCTGCGGCCTGCGTTCCCGGCCTTCCATGCAGGACGCGGCGTGACGCCGCCTGCATCTGCGGAAGCGTTCCGATGCGGCCTGCTGCAGGCGTCTACGGCGGGGCGGCGCAGCATCCACTGTGATCGGGTGCGTAACTCGCCGCTTTCCTCTACCTTATGCATTCAGGTTGCGTTGTCGGGATGCGCGCTGCGCCTCGCTCATGCGCCGATCCTGGTCTTCCCTCATCACAAGGAATTTCTCATGCAAGCTGCGCCCAAGACCTCCGCCGCCTTTATCGCTGCCTCCTGGGGGGCGTTGCTGCTGGGCACGGGCGGGTTCCTGATCGGCTTGTGGAATGCCGAAATGATGTTGAACGAGAAGGGCTATTACTTCACGGTCCTGCTGTTCGGCCTGTTCTCCGCGGTCTCGCTGCAAAAGAGCGTGCGCGACCGCGTCGAGGACATTCCGGTGAGTGGGTTGTATTACTCGATCTGCTGGTTCTCGGTGATCGCGGCGCTGGTGCTGTTGGCAGTCGGTCTGTTCAATGCAACCTTGTTGCTGAGCGAGAAAGGCTTCTATGCCATGGCCTTCGCGCTTAGCCTGTTCGGTGCAGTGGCGGTGCAGAAGAACACCCGCGATGCGGTGGGGGCCGGTCAAGGCGGCAAGCGCCACGTCGGGCAGACGCTGCCGCCTCCGCTGGAGTGATCCGGTCTGGCGCGCTGCCCCGGGCGGGCAGACCGCTGCCGTCGTGACCGCGACCACGGCTTGGCCGCGGCATGCTTGCCGTGCACGCGGGCTCTGCTAGGTTCGGGATTCGACCCCAACCGATAGGTGCACGTCATGCGAACTCCCCTGGGTTTGGCTTGCGCGCTGGCCATGGGCCTGGCGATCTCTGCGGCGCACGCCGCCCCCGCCGACACGGCCGCCGAGCGGCGTGGCGACTGGCCGTTCTCGGCGACCCCGGTCGCCACCTTCAACGAACCGTGGGCGATGAGCTTCCTGCCCGATGGCACTGCGCTGGTCAGCGAGAAGGGTGGCACGTTGAAGCGCATCGACCCGGTCAGCGGCCATACCGGCACGGTCAGCGGCGTCCCCACCGTGGCGTACGGCGGCCAGGGCGGTCTCGGCGACGTGCTGCCGCATCCGGGCTTCGCCAAGAACGGCTGGGTCTACCTGAGCTACGCCGAACCCGGCAGCGGCGATACCCGCGGCGCAGCGGTGATGCGCGCCAAGCTGACGCTCGACAACAACGGCGGCGGCAGCCTGTCCCAACAGCAGGTGATCTGGCGGCAGCAGCCCAAGGTGTCCGGCAACGGCCACTTCGGCCATCGGCTGGCGTTCGGCCCGGACGGCAAGCTGTGGATCAGTTCCAGCGAGCGGCAGAAGTTCGATCCGGCGCAGGACATGAGCGGCAACCTGGGCAAGATCGTGCGCCTCAACGACGACGGTAGCGTGCCGGCCGACAATCCGTTCGCCAACCGCGGCGGCGTCGCCGCGCAGGTGTGGTCGCTGGGCCACCGCAACGTGCTCGGCCTGGCCTTCGACGCCAACGGCCGGTTGTGGGAACACGAAATGGGCCCGGCCGGCGGCGACGAGCTGAACCTGATCCAGCGCGGCGCCAATTACGGCTACCCGATCGTGTCCAATGGCGATCATTACGACGGCCGCCCGATTCCCGATCACAGCACACGCCCGGAATTCGCCGCGCCCAAGGTGAGCTGGACGCCGGTGATCTCGCCGGCCGGCTTCGTCATCTACAACGGCAGCCGCTTCCCGCAGTGGCGCGGCAACGGCTTCATCGGCGGCCTGTCCTCGCAGTCGCTGGTGCGGATCGAATTCAACGGCGAGACCGCACGCGAGGCGGCGCGCTACGACATGGGCAAGCGCATCCGCGAGGTGGAGCAGGGGCCGGATGGCGCGCTGTGGCTGCTGGAGGATGGCGCCGGTGGGCGGTTGCTGAAGTTGCAGCCGCTGGAGAGTTGAGGAGTACACCCGGCAGCGGCGGTTGCGCCGCTGCCGGGTGAGCGGCGTGGGGCGCGTGCGCCTGCCGATGCGTCGGTGCTGGCGGCGTGGGTGCGATCAGGACATCGCCGTGCTGCCATCGTAGGCGCGGCTTCAGCCGCGACGGGCTTTACTGAGAAAGCCTGTCGCGGCTGAAGCCGCTTCTACAAGTGGGAACGTGGCACGTCGCCTTATTCGCCGTTGCCGGCACGCTCCCAGGCGCGGCGCACGGCGTGGCGGGCCTTGCTCCAGCTCAGCGTCTGTGAGCCCTTGTTGTTGTCCCAGTCGCGGTGCAACTCCGCTTCCACCTGCTCGTAGGCGCGGTTGAAGTCGCGGATGCGCGCCTCGTGGCCGGCGTGGTAGGCGGGCTCGTAGTCCTCGAAGCGCTCGCCTTCGCTGTAATAGGGCTCGTCGGCGAAACGATCGCGCCAGTACTGCGAGACGCTGTTGCGGTCCTCGTCGTTGGGCGCACGGCCGGGGATCTGATACGGAACGCTCATGATGGTTCTCCGTGGACGATGAATGCGCTCCACGCTAGCCACGCCGGCGTTAAACCCGCCCCTGCGCGGCGTGATCGCGATATGAAACATTCATGCCTTCTGGCAGGCTGCGCCGGCGCTCAGGGTGGCTTACGATCCGCCGCTACGCCCCTCTCTTCCGACAAATCCCATGGCCGCCAACGGCATCGCCTTGTTGACCCCGTACCTGGCCACGGCCGGTGTGGGCTGGCTGTATTACCGACGCATCCGCCGCTATTTCGGCCGCCAGCCCTGGCAGCCGCGGCGCACCGGCGTGCGGCTGGGGTTCCTGCTGCTGGTCGCGGCCTTGCTGGCGTGGCTGGCCGTGCACCTGCCCGCCGTGCGCCTGGGCATGGCGTTGGGGGCGGTGGGCGGGGCCGCGCTGGGCGGCTTCGCCCTGCACCACACCCGCATCGAACTGCAGGACGGCGCGCGCTGGTATACGCCAAATCCCTGGATCGGCGCCGCGCTGAGCGTGCTGTTGCTCGGGCGCCTGGCCTGGCGCTGGGCCAGTGGGGCGTTCGCCGGCGGCAGTGCCGAGACCCTGCAGAACGCCAGTCCGCTGACCATGAGCATCGCCGCGGCGCTGATCGCCTACGGGCTGGTGTATGTCGCGGGTCTGTTGGTACGCATGCGGTCGCTGACGCCAGCCGCCTGACGATGACGACGCAATGGCGGCGGGCCTTCGGGCCGTGCCGCCGCGTCAGTACGGAACTGCGCAACGGAGAACGTCTCGCGCCAGGCCTGGCCTAGCTGGCGTGATGTCAGTGCGCGGCAGCCGCCGCTTCGTAAGGCAAGGCCGTGGTGCCGACCGCGCGCATCGGCGCATCGGCGGCGTCCAGTAGCTCCGGCTCGCCTTCGATCACCACCAGGATGCGCCCGGCCTCGATTTCGTCTTCGAAGTTGCGCCGCACCGGGTCCGGCACGGTGGACCCGACCAGCGCCGAGGACCAACTGCCGACCAGGGCACCGGCGATCGCCATGACCCCGGCGCCGGCCAGGGTGATGCCCAGTGGCGGCACCGCGATCGCCGCCAGCCCGGCCAGCAGTCCGGCGGCACCGCCGCCCAGTGCGCCGCGCGCCGCGGCCGGTACGGTGTCGGTCTTGCCTTCCTTGCGGTCGTCGGGGATGGCGTCCAGCTCGATGTCGCCGCGCGCGACCAGCGACAGGTCGTCGTTGTCGAGGCCGGCGCTGCGCGCGGCCTGCAGTGCGCGCGTGGCGGTGGACAGATCCGGAGCGCTGTAGACGCGGCGTCGTTTCATGGCGGGCGGCTCTCGCTGGTGGGCATCCAGCGTCCGGGCGCCGCGGTTATCCGCGCGTGACCTGCGCGCAAGGCGGCGTGAAGGCGTTCATGCCGCGTCCTTGCGCGGGAACCGATAGAACAGCGCGCCCACCAGCAGCGCCACGCCCGCGGCGGCCAGGTTCTGCCAGCTGGCGCTGAGCAGCAGCGCCAGCGCCAGCAACAGCGCCGCCAGCGGGATCAACGGCCCGCCCGGCAGCCGCAGCGCGCCGGGCCGGTCGCGATAGCGCCGTGCCAGCACCAGCACCGCCGCGGCGGTGCCGATGTAGGCGAACAGGCGGGTGACCATCGACAGCAGCGCCAGTTGCACGAACGAGCCGGACAGGGCCAACGCCAGCGACAGCACGCCTTGCAGCAGGATCGCCGCGGCCGGCGTGCGGAAGCGCGGATGCACCCGCGCCAGGAACGCCGGGCCGTAGCCGTCCTTGGCCAGCGCGAACAGGAAGCGTGGCCCCAGCATCACCGTGTTGCTGGTGGTGCCGAGGATGGAGATGGTGGCGCCGACGGTGAGGATCAGCGCCAGCGCTTCGCCACCGAAGCCGCTGGCGGCATCGGCCAACGGCGTCGCCGATTGCGCCACGTTGGGCAGCGTGCCCTGCGCCACCACCTGCACCGCGGCATAGATCAGGGTGACGGTGACGATCATGGTGATCAGCGCGAACGGCACGTCGCGGCGCGGATTGCGGTATTCGCCCGCGGCGGCCGGGATGTTCTCGAAGCCGGCATAGGCGAACAGCAGCAGCAACGCCGCCTCACCGAGGTTGCCGACATCGTGCGGGTCCGGGGTCTTGCCCGAGAACGCCCACGACCAGTCCACGTAGAACACGCCGATCGCCACGAACAGCAGCAGCGGCACCAGCTTGCCGATCACCAGCGCCACGCCGGTGCGCGCGGCCGACTTCACCCCGATCACGTTGATCGCGGTGAGCAGGCCGAGCGAGCCGATCACGATGGCCAGGCGCGCGCCGCCCCCGGCCGCGGCCGGCCAGAAGCGCACCACCGCATCGGCCAGCCCGTTGCTCAGCGCCGCTGCCGAACTGATCCGGGTCAGCCAGATCATCCAGCCGATCTCGAAGCCGGCGAAACGGCCGAACGCCTCGCGCGCATACAGATAGCTGCCGCCGGGTTCGTCGAAGTAACTGGCCGCCTGCGCGTAACACAGCACCAGCAGCGCCACCGCCACACCGGCCAGCAACACCGCCCACAGGCTCAACGGCCCGAGCAGGGCGGCGGTGGCCGCGGGCAGCAGGTAGATGCCGCTGCCGATCACGTCGTTGATCGACAACCCGACGATCTGCCAGCGGCTGACCGCGCGGACCAGCCCGGGTGCGGGCGCCTGGCTCACGACGCCGGCTCCACGGCCGGCAGCGCCCACTCGGCCTGCAGGCGCCGGTAGGCATGGCGCGGCAGCAGCACGAACAGCGGCGCGGCGGACGGCCGCAACCACGCCAGCAGCCGCTGCATGTCGGCCGGCTGCATCGCGGTGCAGCCGGCGGTGGGCGCGCCGGGCGCGCGCCACAGGTGCGCAAAGATGCAGCTGCCGGCGCCCGGCGTGGCCTGCGCGTTGTGCTGGATCACGAAGCCTTCGCGGTAGCGCTGATCGCCGGCGTGTTGCAGGTCCAGGCGCATCGGTTCGGTGGACCCGGCCACCGCGGCGCTGCCGACCTTGTCGGCATCGACGATCTGGTTGTACAGCGGCGATCCGGGCACATCGATGCAGTAGTTGCTCTGCTGCATCGCCTGGTAGGGCATGGCGCTGTCGATGCGCGACGCATAGCCGAAGGCTTCGCCGATGGTGAACACGCCGGCCGGGCTGCGGCCATCGCCTTCGCGTTTCTGCGGGCCATCCGTCTGTGCCGGATGCAGGCCCAGGCCCCAGGCGCTGCCGTGACTGCCGAGACTCACGTCGAAGGCCTTGCCCTGCGCGCGCCAGCCTTTCGCGTCGCGCTCGAACGCCTGCAACGTGCCCTGCGGGCTGTCCCAATCAGGCGCCAGCACCAGGATCAGTTGCTGCGCGCGCTGCACGGCCGGCACGGTGGTGTCGGCGGCCATGCCGGGCGCGGCGACCAGGGCGCACAGCAGGGCCAGGCCGATGCGCCAGGCGCGGTGGCGGCTGGTGTGTTGTGGCGCGGTAGGGGACCGATGGAGCAGGGGCATGTGATCTCCGGGGGCGGCTTGGGCGCGAGGGCGCTTTGGGTGCAAGGTAGCGCAGTTGCGAGGCGGATGGCGCGCGCTGGTGCGGCGATCTTGTCGACGACCTGGTCGATGCAGTGGGTGGCGAGTGGTCTATGTGTTGGTGACGTGTGGGCGGCGGTATGGGTGTTGTGTCGTGAGTGTCCGCGCTGCGCCAGAGCAAGCTGATCCACGCCGTTGCCGTTGCCGTTGCCGTTGCTGTAGCTGTCGCTGTTGCTCCTGCTCCTGCTCTTGCTCTTGCTCTTGCTTCTGTTGTTGCTGTTGTTCTGGCTTTTGACTTACCGGGTTCCCTTCCGAAGCGGCGAACCAGGCGGGAAAAACCCGAAGGGCGGCGCACAGGGATGTGCGCCGTCCGCGGCAGGGGCAGGATGCCCCTTCCGCGGATCCCGTCTGGTTCGCGGACCCGGAGCGCGCAGCGCGGAGGGCGCGTAGGCAGGGCGCGCTTTCTTTTGGTTACCTTTTCTTTGCGCGAGCAAAGAAAAGTAACTCGCCCGCAAGGGCGAAAGCCTTTAAAGCCTTTGCTGTTGCTGCTGCCGTTGCTTGAAGTTTGTCTGTCGGACGAGAAGATCTGTAAGAGCGGCTTCAGCCGCGACAGCGAGAGTCCGTTGTGTCTGTTGTGTCTGTCGCGGCTGAAGCCGCTCCTGTAATTCAGCTACGGCGGCAGCATCTTCAAGAGCAAAGCTTTCGCCTGGCGGCGAGTTACTTTTCTTTGCTTGTGCAAAGAAAAGTAACCAAAAGAAAGCACACCCTGCCTCGCGCCCTCCGCGCTAACGCGCTCCGGGTCCGCGTCCATCGCGGGGATCCGCGGAAGGGGCATCCTGCCCCTGCCGCGGACGGCGCACGTCCATGTGCGCCGCCCCTTCGGGGTTTTTCCCCGTGATGGCCGCCGCTTCGGAAGGGGACCCGGCAAGTCAAAAGCCAAAGCCACTGCAAGAGCAACAGCAACAGCAACAGCAACAGCAACAGCAACAGCAACAGCAACAGCAACAGTAGTACTCGCTGACGGTGCAGTTGTGCGACGCGCATGAGGCACGGACGTTCCTCGACGTTCTCCCCCAGTCCGCGCCCGACGATAGGAAGCTAGCGACCCAGCAGCGGCCGCGAGACGGAATCGCGCGTGACCAGTCGGTGCGGCACAACATGATCGACATAGGCGCGCTCGGAACCAGCCCCTTGCCGGATGTCCCGCAACAATAGATCGATGGCCGCATCCGTCATGTCCGCCACCGGCTGATGGATGGTGGTCAGCTCCGGCCACACCATCGTCGATGCCGACGTGTCGTCGAATCCCACCACCGACAGATCCTCCGGTACCTTCAGGCGGCGACGATGCGCCACCGACACCACCGCCGAGGCCATGTCGTCGTTGCTCGCGAAAATCGCACTGGGGCGTGCCCGCAACCCCAACAGTCGCTCGGCGGCCTCGAGTCCGGCGCGATAGGTGAAGTCGCCCGGCTGCACGAGCGCGGCGTCGTAGTCGATGCCCGCATCCGCCAGGGCATCGCGGTAACCCTGCCAGCGGTGCGCACTGGCGGTCTGGTTCGGGTCGCCGGTGATGTAGCCGATGCGCGTATGCCCGTGCGCGATCAGGTGCGAGACCATGTCATGGCTGGCGCGGCGGTCGTCGATGTGCACGCAGGACAGCCTGTCGCTGAACCGGCTCGACGCAATGGAGACGACGGGAATCCCGGCGTCGACGAACACGGCGACGATGGCTTTCGATTCGCACAAGGGCGCGGGGAGAATCACGCCGGCCACGCTGCTGCAGAGCGTGCGTGCGGCCTCGCGGCGTGCCCGCGGACCCAGTCCGTCCCACGTGGCGATCACCAGTTGCGCCGCCACGCGGGTCGAACCACGCAGCGCGCCGACCAGCAGTTCGCGCAGATAGCTGGAGCTGGGGTTGGTGTAGATCAACGCGATGCAGGTGTGCTGCGCGGCGGCGAGCGCGCTGGCGGCCGGGTTGGGCCGGTAGTCCAGTGCGCGCACGCTGCGCATCACCCGCTCGCGCGTGCTCTCGCGCACGCCGGCGTGACCGTGGGTGACGCGCGAGACGGTCATCGGCGAGACGCCCGCATGCGCCGCGACGTCGTCGATGGTGATGGCGTTCCCTCTTCGACGCGTCGTTTTGGGGGTGTTCTTCAAGGAATGCGGTCCTTTGTTGCGACGCATGATGACAAGCGATGTCCCGGGTGCGTAGTCTGCGCCGTGACGCGATGATAGCGCTATCAATCAGCGGCAGTCGGGCTCGGGGGGAGCCTTTATCGCGCGTCGTCTGGCAATCCTGAAACGGAGTTTTGAGTCGCAGCGAACGCAGAGCGCGCTGCGATGTTCGGCGTGGAAGACGGGCATCGCCCGTGCGTGCCTCTTAGGGGAGGGGCGGTACATCCATCGATCGCATGTCAGAGGGGAGAGTCATGAGCGCTTCTATGTTTCGTCGTAGCCCAGACCTGGGGGCTCGTCCATGAGCCGCACGCTGGCGAAGTTCAAATCCAGGGCCATGTTCACCTTCGTCGGTGGCGTCCTGGTCATCAATCCCGCATTCGCACAGGACGCGTCGACGCCCGCGCCGGCGGCAGAGCAACAGGCGCAGAGCAGCCCGACGCAGCTGGACACGGTCCAGGTCACCGGCCTGCGCAACAGCCTCAGCCAGGCGATGGACATCAAGCGCGACGCCGCGGGCGTGGTGGATGCCATCAGTGCCGAAGACATCGGCAAGTTCCCCGATACCAACCTGGCCGAGTCGCTGCAGCGTATCACCGGCATCTCCATCGAACGGCGCGATGGCGAAGGCGCGCAGGTCACCGCGCGCGGCTTCGGCCCGCAGTTCAACATGGTGACGCTCAACGGGCGGCAGATGCCGGGCGCCGATGCGTTCGGCGCTGCCGGCCAGGTCGCCATCGGCGGCGTCGACGGCGGCACCCGTGCCTTCAACTTCGCCCAGCTGGCTGCCGAAGCGATCAATGGCATCGAGGTCTACAAGACCAGCCAGGCCAACATGCCCAGCGGCGGCATCGGCGCCACCATCAACATCCTGACCGCGCGCCCGTTCGACCACCAGGGCATCGTCGCCAGTGCCGGCGCCAAGGCCGTCTCCGACCGCAGCCAGCCGTTCGACAACGACATCACCCCGGAACTGTCGGGCATCTTCAGCTACAGCAATCCGGACAAGACCTTCGGCGTCGGCGTGAGCGCGAGCTACCAGAAGCGCAAGGGCGGCTCGGTACAGGCCACCGAGAACTATTGGAACGTGCAGCCGTGGACGGGCTCGATGCCCGGCAATCCGACCGTGGTCAATGCGCCGCAGATCGGCGCGCTGTACGCCCGGCCGAACGACCTGCGCTATGCGTTCTCCGAGTTCGAACGCGAGCGCGTCAACGGCCAGGCGGTGCTGCAGTTCGCGCCCACCGACAGCCTGACCCTGACCCTGGACTACACCTACTCGACCAACGAGATCACCGAGAATCGTGGCGAGCAGGGCATGTGGCTGCAGAACAGCAACTACACCGATGTGACGTTCGATACCAGCGGCGCGGTGGCCGTGCCGACCTACATCCGCGAAATCGCCGGCACCAAGGATTTCGGCCTTGAGCAGCAGCGCAGCATGCAGAAGTACAAGCTGGGCTCGCTCGGCCTGAATGCGGTGTGGAACGTGACCGACCGGCTCAAGCTCAGCTTCGACGCGCACGACTCGAAGAACGAAAGCCGTCCCAACGATCCGTTGACCGGTGGCGGCTCGCTGTTCATGAGCATCGCCGGCACCAACAACTGCACCACCGGGCCGCACTGCGGCGGCTCCTGGGTGCAGGAGCTGAACTTCAACAATGGCCTGCCGATCGGCACCCAGGTCTGGTATCCGAGCGACGCCGCTGCCGCGGCCAAGGCCAATGGCGTGGTCAATCCGGGCTTCGTGCCCGGCGAGATCGGTTCGCAGGTGCTGCGGGTCAATTCGCAGAGCCAGATCAGCCAGATCAAGCAGGCACGTGTGGACGGCGAATGGAGCTTCGACCAGGGCCGCTTCCAGTTCGGCGTGGATACCAACAAGTCGACCACCCACCGCATCCAGGCGGCCGAGGCGTATTCCACCCTGGGCGACTGGGGCGTGGCCAACGTCGACCGGGATACCGCCGGCGGCCTGATGAACCTGATGCAGCCGGTCAACATCATTGGCCTGTTCCATGACTACAGCGGGACGAGTTGGCCGGCGTGGCGCGGCGATGCCGGCCGGCTGGCGGAATGGGCGGCCAGCCAGTACGGCGTCGGCCTGGGCGTGAGCCCGCAGCGCGCCGCCGACAACTTCGTGGAGGAGAAGACCCGTTCGGCGTATTTCCAGGTGGAACTGGATGGCGAGTTGGCCGGTCGGCGCACCAATACCCGGCTGGGCGTGCGCTACGAAACCACCGACGTGGTGTCGACCTCGATCATCGCCACGCCCGAGGCGATCGAGTGGCAGTCCAACAACGACTTCCGCGTGGTGCTGTCCAACGAGCAGCAGCCGTTCAGCGAGAAGACCACGTACAGCTACATCCTGCCCAACCTCGATTTCAGCATCGACCTCACCGACACGCTGAAAGGCCGCGTCTCCTTCGGCAAGAGCATCGCACGCGCGCCGATCGGCAATCTGTATGCCGGCCCCGGGGCACAGCAGCCGTTCGGCTCGGTGCTGATCGATCCTTCCTCGCGTGCCAGCGGCACGGCGCAGAATCCGTCGCTGAAGCCGCTGGAATCCGACAACCTCGACCTGGCGCTGGAGTGGTACTTCGCCGATGCGAGCTACCTGTCGGTGACGTACTGGAACAAGTCGGTCAACAACTTCATCGGCAACACCGTGGTGCAGGAGAATCTGTATGGCCTGCGCGATCCCACCTCGGGTCCGGACGCGAAGTCGGCGCTGGCGTTCCTCACCAGCGGTGCCTGCCTCGCCCAGGTCGGCCCGGCCAATGCGGCGGCCTGCTCGGCCAACGACACTTCGCTGTTCACCGCGCTGGCCCTGCTGCGCAACAACCCGGCCGGCCTGGCCGCCTACAACGGCACCGGCGCGCAGGTGCTGGCGACCGAAGCGGCCTACGATCTCTACGGCGAGGCCGACGATCCGCTGTACGAGTTCAACGTCAACCGTCCGATCAACCAGAACCAGGCCAAGCTGCACGGCTGGGAGCTCGGCGGGCAGTACTTCCTCGGCGACACCGGGTTCGGCATCCTCGCCAACTACACCATCGTCAAGGGCGACGTCGGTTACGACAATGGTGGCGACCCGGGCATCGACCAGTTCGCGCTCACCGGCCTGAGCGACACCGCCAACGCGGTGCTGATGTACGAGAAGTACGGCTGGTCGGTGCGCCTGGCCTGGAACTGGCGCGACCAGTACCTGATCCTGGCCAACCAGGGCACCAGCCGCAACCCGTACTATGTGGAACCCTACGAGCAGTGGGATCTCAGCGTGAACTACACGTTGAACGATCACTGGTCGTTCGGGCTGGAGGCGATCAACCTGACCGGCGAGGACGTACGCTGGCGCTCGCGCACCTCGAAGATGATCGTGAAGCTGGCCGACCAGAGCCCGCGTTATATGCTGGGCGTTCGCTATAAGTTCTGAACAAGGCGGAGAGGTTCTCTTCGCATGTCGCCACGGGCGCCGCTGCGATTGCGGCGGCGCCCCGTGCCGGACTCCAGAGGGGAGTGCGCACCACCATGCCGCGTTACGAAATGCTCAACAACATCGCCCATCGCGACCTGCGCGTGGCCACCGACTTCGGGCCGGAGTTCGGCGACGCGGTGGGCATGGTGCCGGCCTACCCCAGCGAGTACGCCGAGCTGCAGCGGGAATATCCGATCTTCCTGCGCAAGGATCCAGCGACGGGGGAGTGGCAGTCCGTTGCGTTGCTGGGGTTCGAGCAGCACGAGAACCTGTTCCTGCAGGACCGGCGCTGGATGGCCTCCTATCTCCCGGGAGCGGCGGCCAAGGGGCCGTTCCTGATCGGCTTCCAGGAGCAGCGCATCGATGGCGTGCTGACCCAGGACGCGGTGCTGCACGTGGACATGGAGCATCCGCGGGTGACGGCGATGCAGGGCGAGCCGGTATTCCTGCCGCAGGGCGGCAACACGCCCTATCTCGACCACATCGCCGGCGTGCTGCGCGGCATCCACGAAGGCAATGCATTCGGCGCGGAGATGTTTGCCGCGCTCGATGCACACGGCTTGATCCAGCCGGTGGCGCTCGACGTTCAGCTCGATGCGCAGCATCGCGTCGGCGTGAACGGCCTGCACGCGATCGACCGTGAGCGCCTGGCCCAACTGGACGGCGCCGCGCTGGCCGCGCTCAACCGCGCCGGCTATCTGGAAGGCGCGTATCTGATGCTGGCCTCGCTGCACAACATGCGCCGCCTGATCGCCGAGAAGCAGCGACGCCTGCGCCTGCAGGATGCCGCTGGCGCGGCAGGCAGGAACTGAGCGTGCCGGACGGCGCAGCCATGCGGACACTGGAAGACGTGCAGCCCACCGCGCTGCCACTGCAGGACCTGGTGGCGGCGGGGGAGCCGGTGGTGTTGCGCGGCATCGTGCGCGATTGGGGGCTGGTGCAGGCCGGGCTGCGCTCCACGCAGGACGCAATGGCCTACCTGCGCAGCTTCGAGACGGGCGTGCCCGTTCCGTATTCCTTCGGCGAACCCGGGATCGAAGGACGCCCGTTCTACAACGCCGATTTCACCCAGTTGAATTTCGAGGTCCGCCGCGGAACGCTCACGCAGGTGCTGGACGCGATCGCCGCGACCTTCGAGGATCCGCGGCCGCCCACCTACTATGTCGCGTCGCTGCCGATCGAGCGGGCGCTGCCGGGGTTCGCGCAGGCCAACGACGCCGGCCTGGCCGGGCAGGGCGTCGATGCGCCGCCGAGCATCTGGATCGGCAACCGGGTCACGGCGTCTTGCCATTTCGACACGCCGGACAACCTGGCCTGCTGTGCGGTGGGCCGGCGCCGCGTCACCCTGTTTCCGCCGGAGCAGATCGACAACCTGTATCCGGGGCCGCTGGAGCCGACGCCGGGCGGCCAGGTGGTCAGCGTGGTGGATGTCGACCGCCCCGACTTCGCGCGCTATCCGCGTTTCCGCGATGCGCTGGCCAGCGCGCGGCACGTCGAGCTGGAGCCGGGCGATGCGCTGTTCATCCCCAGCATGTGGTGGCACCACGTACGCAGCCTCGCGCCGTTCAACGTGCTGGTGAACTACTGGTGGCGTAGTGCGCCGGCCTTCCTGCCCTCGCCGCTGACGGCGCTGCAGCACGCGATGTGGGCGTTGCGCGATCTGCCGGCGCGCGAGAAACAGGCCTGGGCCAAGCTCTTCGATTACTACGTGTTCGGCCCCGGCGAATGTGCAGGCCAGCACCTGCCCGAGGCCGCGCGGGGCGAACTGGCGCCATTCGACGAGGCACGGGCGCGCCGCGCGCGCGCGCAGTTGCTGGCGCGGCTGAATCGCTGATGGGAGCATCACCTTGAACCTTGCCACCACAACGGACGGACGCATCCGCAAGGTCGTCATCGCCGGCGGCGGCACCGCGGGCTGGCTGGCCGGCTGCGCGCTGGCCCACCAGTTCCGCGATCGCCTGGACATCACCCTGGTGGAGTCCGAGCAGATCGGCACGGTGGGCGTCGGCGAGTCGACCGTGCCGCCGATCCGCACCTTCCACCGCTTCCTGCAGATCGACGAGCAGGAGTTCCTGCGCGCCGTCGCCGGCACGTTCAAGCTGTCGATCTCGTTCGAGCACTGGCGCCGCCCCGGCGATCGCTTCATCCATCCGTTCGGCACGATCGGGCAGGGCACCTGGGCCACGCCGTTCCATCATTTCTGGCTGGACAGCCTGCGCCGCGGCATGCCGTCGGACCTGGGCGACTTCTGCCTGGAAAGCGTCGCCTCGCGTGCGGACCGGTTCTCGCTGGAGACCCAGCCGCAGGTCAACTACGCCTATCACTTCGATGCCGCGCTCTATGCCAAGTTCCTGCGCAAGAAGGCCGAAGGCCATGGCCTGCGCCGGGTGGAAGGGCAGATCCGCGAGGTGCGGCAGCATGCGCACGACGGCTCCGTCGCCTCGCTGCTGCTGGAAGATGGGCAGCTCATCGAGGGCGATCTGTTCATCGACTGCACCGGCTTCCGTGGCCTGCTGACCGAGCAGACCCTGCATACCGGCTACGAGGACTGGCGCGAGTGGTTGCCCAGCGATCGCGCCGTCGCGGTGCAGACCGAGGCGGTCGCGCCGCCGGTGCCGTATACCCGTGCCATCGCGCACGAGGCCGGGTGGCGCTGGCATATCGCGCTGCAGCACCGGGTCGGCTGCGGACTGGTGTTCTCCAGCCGGCACCTGTCCGACGACGAGGCGCACGCCAAGCTGCTGCGCGACGTCGACGGCCCGCCGCTGCGCGACCCGTGGCTGGTGCCGTTCCGCAGCGGGCGCAGGCTGCAGGCCTGGAACAAAAACGTGGTGGCGCTGGGCCTGGCCAGCGGCTTCATCGAGCCGCTGGAATCGACCAGCATCCACCTGACCATCAGTGCGGTGGTGCGCCTGATCCAGCTGTTTCCGCACGAGGGCATCAGCCCGGCGCTGGTGGAGCTGTACAACACGGTCAGCCGCCAGGAGATGGAGCACGTGCGCGACTTCATCATCCTGCATTACCACGCCACCCAGCGCGACGAGCCGATGTGGAAAGCGTGCCGCGAGATGGCGCTGCCCGAGTCGCTGGCGATTCGGCTGCGCGCCTGGCGCGAGCGGGCGCACGCCTGGCAGGACCCGGGCGAACTGTTCCGCGTGGACTCCTGGACCAGCGTGTTGCTGGGGCAGGGCATCCAGCCGGGACCGCCGCATCCGCTGGCCGCCGCCATCGGCGATGCGGATCTGCGCACGCTGCTGACGCGGATCCGGCAGCCGCTGCAGCAGGCCAGCGCGGCGATGCCGTCGCAGGCGGAGTTCATCGAACGCTACTGCAAGGCGACCCCGGACGTCTGGCAGCGGAGCGTATCCCTGGCGTAACGGCACACACGCTGTCGTCCAAAAATGATAGCGCTAACGAAAAGGCGGTACGACGTGGAAGAAAGGGAACTGGTAGCCGGAATCGATGCGGGAACGCAGAGCCTGAAGGTCGTGGTCTACGACCCGGTCGGGCGCAGCGTCGTGGCCAGCAGCAGCGCGCCGCTGGAGTTGCATTCCGCCGCCGATGGCAGCCGTGAACAACATCCGGCCGACTGGGTCGCGGCCCTGCAGGCCTGCTTCCAGGCCATCGATCCTGCGCTGCGCTCGCGCCTCGGCGCGCTGGCAGTCTCGGGCCAGCAGCATGGCTTCGTGCCGGTCGATGCGGCAGGCGAGGTGCTGGCACCGGCCAAGCTGTGGTGCGACACCAGCACCTCGGCCGAGTGCGTGCAGATCATGGACGCGCTCGGCGGCGCGGCACGCACCATCGCACTGGCGGGTAATCCGATCCTCACCGGTTACACCGCCTCCAAGCTGCCGTGGACCAAGACGCACCGGCCCGACGCCTACGCGCGCCTCGCCACCATTCTGCTGCCGCACGACTACCTCAACTTCGTGCTGACCGGCCAGCGCTTCTGCGAATACGGCGATGCGTCGGGCACGGGCTGGCTGGACGTGCGCACGCGCACCTGGTCGACCGAGCTGCTGCGCGCCACCGATCCGCAGCGCGACCTGGCGGACTGCCTGCCGCGTTTGGCCGCACCCGATGCCCTGTTCGACATCGACCCGGCCGCGGCCAACTTGCTCGGTGTGCCGGCGACGCTGAAGGTCGCCGTCGGTGGCGGCGACAACATGATGGCGGCCATCGGTACCGGCTGCGTCGTGCCCGGTCGCCTGGCGATGAGCCTGGGCACCTCCGGCACCCTGTTCGCCTACTCCGACACACCGGTGGTCGACCCGGACGGTGCGTGGGCCGCGTTCTGCTCCTCCACCGGCGGCTGGCTGCCGCTGATCTGCACGATGAACTGCACCGTGGCGACCGAACAGGTCGCCGCCGCGTTCGGCTTCAGCACCCGCGACGGCGATGCGCATCTGCACGCCACCGCGCCCGGTGCCGACGGCCTGGTGATGCTGCCGTTCCTCAACGGCGAGCGCACGCCCGACCTGCCGCTGGGCAAGGGGGTGCTGGCGGGCCTGGACACGCACAACATGACCCCGGCCCACCTCTATCGCGCGGCGATGGAAGGGGCGACATACAGCCTGAAGTACGGCTTCGACGCATTCGTGCGCGCCGGCATGCACTTCGAGCGCATCGTGCTGACCGGCGGCGGCAGCAACAGCGGCGCGTGGCGGCAGCTGGTGGCCGATGTGTTCGGCCTGCCGGTGGACGTGCCCATGCAGCCGGAAGGCGCGGCATTCGGCTCCGCCTTGCAGGCGCTGTGGGCCGTGGGCCTGGCACGCGGCGATGCCGCTTCCATTGCCGACATCGCGCAACAGCATGTGGCGGTCGATCCGCAGCTGTCCGCCCGTCCGGATCCGGCGCGCACCCAGGCCTATGCCGCGGCCTATGCGCGCTTCCTGCGCCATCTCGACGCCTGCCTGCCGCTGTTCCGCGGCTGATTCCCCGTTTCGCACGCCCTCCCACCACGACAGGAACCCGCACCATGCACACCCAGCCCTTCATCGGCGCCAAGGAATACTTCCCCGGCATCGGCCGCATCCCCTTCGAGGGCCGTGGCTCGGACAACCCGCTGGCCTTCAAGGTCTATGAGGCCAACAAGGTCATCGGCGGCAAGACCATGCAGGACCATCTGCGCTTCGCGGTCTGCTACTGGCACACCTTCTGCAACGCAGGGCAGGATCCGTTCGGCCCGGGCACGCGCCACTTCCCCTGGGAAGTCGGTGCGCCGATGGCCAGCGCCGAGGCGAAAGTGGATGCGGCGTTCGAGTTCTTCACCAAGCTCGGCGTGCCGTACTGGTGCTTCCACGACATCGACCTGGCGCCGGACGCCGACGATGCCGCGCAGTACGAGAAGAACCTCAAGCACATGGTCGGCCTGGCCAAGGCGCGCCAGGACGCGACCGGCATGAAGCTGCTGTGGGGCACGGCGAATCTGTTCTCGCATCCGCGCTACATGAACGGTGCCGCGACCAATCCCGATTTCGCCGTGGTGGCGCGCGCCGCCGTGCAGGTGAAGGCGGCGCTGGAAGCGACGGTGGAACTGGGCGGCGAGCATTACGTGTTCTGGGGCGGCCGCGAAGGCTATGCCTCGCTGGTCAACACGCAGATGAAACGCGAACTGGAGCACTTCGCGCGCTTCCTGACCATGGCGCGCGACTACGGCCGCAGCATCGGCCTGAAAGGCAACTTCCTGATCGAGCCCAAGCCGATGGAGCCGATGAAGCACCAGTACGACTTCGACAGCGCTACGGTGGCGGGCTTCCTCAAGCAGCATGGGCTGGACAAGGACTTCAAGCTCAACATCGAGGCCAACCACGCCACGCTGTCTGGCCACACCTTCGAACACGACCTGCAGGTCGCTTCCGACCACGGCCTGCTGGGCAGCATCGACGCCAACCGCGGCAACGCGCAGAACGGCTGGGATACCGACCAGTTCCCCACCGACCTGTACGACACCGTCGGCGCCATGCTGGTGGTGCTGCGCCAGGGCGGCCTGGAGGGCGGCCTGAACTTCGACGCCAAGGTGCGCCGCGAGTCCACCGAACTCGAGGATCTGTTCATTGCCCACATCGGCGGCATGGATGCCTTCGCCCGCGGGCTGGAAGTGGCCCACGCGCTGCTCACCGACTCGCCCTGGGAACAGTGGCGCCGGGAGCGCTATGCCAGCTTCGACAGCGGCGCCGGCCAGGACTTCGCCCGCGGCGCGCTCGGCCTCGCCGAACTCGCCGCATTGGGCGCGAAGGGCGGCGAGCCACGGCAGATCAGCGGCCGCCAGGAGCGCTACGAGAACCTGATCAACCAGTACCTGCTGCGCTGAGCGCGGCGGCAAGGAGCAGCGCCGTGACCGACACCGATTCCACCCGCCACGGCGGCGCGTTGCTGGCCGCGCTGCTGCTCGCGCTTGCCGTGTGCAAGGGCGACGTCCAGGCCGCGGCGCCCGCCCGCGCGCATGCCAGCCCCTGGCCCAGCGTGACCTGGCCGCTGCCCGAGGATCCCGCGCTGGAACAGCGCCTCACCGACCTGATCGCCACCATGACGGTGGAGGAGAAGGTCGGCCAGCTGGTGCAGGGCGATATCGGCAGCCTCACCCCGGAGGACGTACGCACCTATCGCCTGGGGTCGATCCTGGCCGGCGGCAATTCCGATCCCGGCGGCCGCTACGATGCCGCACCGGCCGAATGGCTGGCGCTGGCCGATGCGTTCTATGCGGCGTCGATGGACACCTCGCACGGCGGCAAGGCGATTCCGGTGCTGTTCGGCATCGATGCCGTGCACGGGCAGAGCAACATCGTCGGCGCCACGCTGTTCCCGCACAACATCGGCCTGGGCGCGACCCGCAACCCGGCGCTGCTGCGCCGGATCGGCGAAATCACCGCGCTGGAAACCCGCGCCACCGGCATGGAGTGGACCTTCGCGCCGACCGTGGCGGTGCCGCAGGACGACCGCTGGGGACGCACCTACGAGGGCTATTCGGAATCGCCCGAGGTGGTGGCCAGCTACGCCGGTGCGATGGTCGAGGGGCTGCAGGGCAAGGTGGGTACGCCGGACTTCCTCGATGGCCGCCATGTGATCGCCTCGGTCAAGCACTTCCTGGGCGATGGCGGCACCACCGACGGCCGCGACCAGGGCGACACCAAAATCGGCGAAGCCGAGCTGGTCCGCATCCACGCCGCGGGCTATCCCCCGGCCATCGCCGCCGGCGCGCAGACCGCGATGGCCTCGTTCAACAGCGTCAACGGCGAAAAGATGCACGGTCACAAGACCTACCTGACCGACGCGCTGAAGGGGCGCATGCACTTCGGCGGCTTCGTCGTCGGCGACTGGAACGGTCACGGACAGGTCAAGGGCTGCACGCCCACCGACTGCCCCGCCACCATCAACGCCGGCCTGGACATGGCCATGGCCTCGGACAGTTGGAAGGGCTTCTACACCACCACGCTGGCGGCGGCGAAGAACGGCACCATCTCGCAACAGCGCCTGGACGATGCGGTGCGCCGGATCCTGCGCGTCAAGATGCGGCTGGGCCTGTTCGAGGCGGGCAAGCCGTCGGCGCGCGCGGTCGGTGGCCAGTTCGCGCTGATCGGTGCGCCGGCGCATCGCGCGGTGGCACGGCAGGCGGTGCGCGAGTCGCTGGTGCTGCTGAAGAACCAGGGCGGCGTGCTGCCGCTGTCGCCGAAGCAGCGCATCCTGGTGGCCGGCGACGGCGCCAACGACGTCGGCAAGCAGGCGGGCGGCTGGACGCTGAACTGGCAGGGCACCGGCACCACCCGCAAGGACTTCCCGAATGCGGACACCATCTACGAAGGTTTCGCGCAGCAGGCCAAGGCCGCGGGCGGCGAGGCCGTGCTTTCGGTCGACGGCACGTACGCCACCAAGCCGGACGTCGCGGTGGTGGTGTTCGGCGAGAACCCCTATGCGGAGTTCCAGGGCGATCGGCCGACCCTGGCCTACAAGCCGGGCGACGACACCGACCTGGCGCTGATCAAGCGGCTCAAGGCCGATGGCATTCCGGTGGTCGCGGTGTTTTTCAGCGGGCGACCGCTGTGGGTCAACCGCGAACTCAACGCGGCCGATGCCTTCGTGGCGGCGTGGCTGCCCGGCTCGGAAGGCGCGGGTATCGCCGACGTGTTGCTGCGCACCGCGCAGGGCGGCGTGCAGCACGACTTCAAGGGCAAGTTGAGTTTCAGTTGGCCGCGCACGGCCACGCAATACGCCAACAACGTGGGGCAGAAGGGCTACGACCCACTGTTCGCCTTCGGCTACGGCCTGCGCTATGCCGACAATGGCAACCTGGCCAGGTTGCCGGAAGTCTCCGGCCTCACCGGCAACGAAGCTGCGGCCGGCGTGTTCTTCGCCCGCGGCGCGGCCGGCCCGGGCATGGCCTTGCGCCTGGAAGGGGCCAATGGACAGGGCGTGACCGTCACCCGCGTGCCGGAATCGCTTGATGGCGCGCTGCTCAAGGTCACGGGCGTGGACCACCTGGCGCAGGAGGATGGCCGCCGCCTCGCCTGGTCGGGTGGACGCGAGGCGGTGGTCGCGCTGCAGTCGCATACGCCGCTGGACCTGCAGCGCGAGAGCAACGGCGACCTGATGCTGGTGACCACGCTGCGCGTGGATGCCGCCCCGCAGGCCGAGGCGTGGCTGGCGGTCGGCTGCGGCAGCGGCTGCGCGGCGCGGGTGGCGATCGGATCGACGCTGACAGCCCTGCCGGTCGGCCAGTGGAAGCGCGTGGGCGTGCCGCTCAAGTGCCTGGCGGCGGCCGGCGCGGATCTGAGCAAGCTGGATCGTCCGTGGGCATTGACCACGGCGGGCGCGATGACGCTGTCGGTGTCGCGGGTCGCGCTCGGCGCATTGAACGAAGCGGAGAGCACTGTCGCATGCCCGAGCGCGTGAGCCTGCGTGCTGCGCTAGCGCCCCTTGGGCGGGCTGGCGACCGAACCGCGCAGCACCAGCCGGTGCGGGACCACGTGGTCACTGGACATGCGTGCGTCGTCGCGCTTGCGGCGGATGCTGCGCAGCAGGATGTCGATGGCGGCATCGGCCATCGAGGCGATCGGTTGGTGGATGGTGGTGAGCTCCGGCCACACGGTGGTGGCGGCCGAGGTGTCGTCGAAGCCGACCACCGACAGGTCGCGCGGCACTTCCAGGCCGCGCCGGTGCGCGACGGAGATCGCCGCCGCGCCCATGTCGTCGTTGCTGGCGAAGATCGCGGTCGGCGGCCGCCGGTGCGACAGCAGCTTTTCGGCGGCGGCCAACCCCGAGCGGTAGGTGTAGTCGCCCTGCTGGACCAGGCCGGGTTCGACCTTCAGCCCGGCCTCCTGCAGCGCGGTGACGAAGCCCTCGTAGCGCCGCGCACTGGCGCTGAGGTCCTGGCGCCCACGGATGAAGCCGATGCGCCGGTGGCCGTGCTGGATCAGGTGTTCGGCCATCTCCTTGCCGGCATGGAAGTCGTCGATGCGCACGCAGGAGATCGCGTCGCTGAGGCGCCCGGCGGCGATCGCGATCACCGGGATGCCGGCCTTCACCAGTTCGCTCACCGCCGCCTGCGATTCGCACAACGGCGGCGGCAGGATCACGCCATCCACGCGCCCGCCCAGGGCACGCGCGGCCTTGCGCTCGGCATCGGGGTCCAGGTCTTCCCAGTAGTGGATGACCAACTGGATGGCGGCGTTGGAGGCGACGCGCAGCAGGCCGACCAGCAGCTCGCGCAGGTAGGCGCCGCTGGGATTGGTGTAGATCAGGGCGATGCGGGTGTGCTGCGCGGCGGCCAGCGAACTGGCCGCCAGGTTGGGCGTGTAGCCCAGTTCGCGCACCGCGCGCATCACGCGCTCGCGGGTGGCATCGCGTACCTTGCCCTGGTTGATCGCGCGCGACACGGTCATCGGCGAAACCCCGGCCAAGGCCGCCACCTCGTCGATCGTCACCCCGCTGGTCTTGCGGCGGACCGCTTTCTTCGGCTTGTCCAAAACGCGTTCCCTTTGTTGTTCCTGACGCTGCTGCGCCGCGGGTACGCCGTCAGCTTACAAGGTTTGCTGGCGGCGCTTGGGTGCCGTCCGCATGTCATGCGGTGTCAGTGGGTGGCATGCGCTGCCATGGTGCTGATGGTCTGCGCGGGCAGCCTGCGCGCGGAGGACGGCGCAGCGCTGTGGCTGCGTTACCTGCCCTCGCAAGGCGCCGCACGTGCGGATGGCGCCGCCCGCCTGGACGAGGTGGTGGCGCCGGCGCGGACGCCGACGCAGCGTGTGGCGCGAGACGAACTGGTGCGTGGCCTCACCGGCCTGCTGGGGCGTGCCCCGGCGACGCGTGCGGCCGCAAGCGGCGATCACGCGGTGGTGCTGGGCACGCCGCAGTCGTCGCCAGCGCTCGCGCCGTTCCGCGAGGAGATCGCGTCGTTGGGCGAGGAGGGTTACCTGCTCAAGCGCACCCGCATCGACGGGCACGCGGTGGTGCTGGTGGCGGCACGCCAGGACATCGGTGTGCTGTATGGCGTGTTCCATCTGCTGCGCCTGCTGCAGACCGGCGCGTCGCTCGACGCGCTCGCGGTGCGCGAGTCGCCACGGATCCGGCTGCGCGTGCTCGACCATTGGGACGACCTGGACGGCCACGTCGAGCGCGGCTATGCGGGCCGCTCGCTGTGGGACTGGCAGAGCCTGCCGGAATGGCGCGACCCGCGTTACACCGACTACGCGCGCGCCAATGCCTCGATCGGCATCAACGGCACCGTGCTCAACAATGTCAACGCGAATGCGCAGAGCCTGGCGCCGGCCTACCTCGACAAGGCGGCGGCGCTGGCGGACGTGTTCCGGCCCTACGGCATCCGCGTCTACCTGAGCGCACGCTTCAGCGCGCCCATCGAACTGGGGGGATTGAACACCGCCGATCCACGCGACCCGGCCGTGCAGCGCTGGTGGCGCGATAAGGCCGACGAGATCTATGCGCGCATTCCGGATTTCGGCGGCTTCCTGGTCAAGGCCAATTCGGAAGGTCAGCCCGGCCCGCAGGACTATGGCCGCTCGCATGCCGACGGCGCCAACCTGCTGGCCGATGCGCTGGCGCCGCACGGCGGCGTGGTGATGTGGCGGGCCTTCGTCTACGCCCACGACGTGCCGGTGGACCGCGCCATGCAGGCCTACACCGAGTTCGTCGGCCTCGACGGCGCCTTCCGCCCGAACGTGATCGTGCAGGTCAAGAACGGGCCCATCGATTTCCAGCCGCGCGAGCCCTTCCATCCGCTGTTCGGCGCCATGCCGCGCACGCCGCTGATGCTGGAAGTGCAGATCACCAAGGAGTATCTGGGCTTCGCCACGCACCTGGTCTACCTGGGGCCGCTGTACGAGGAAGTGCTGCAGTCCGACACCCATGCCCGCGGCGCGGGATCCACGGTGGCGGACGTGGTGGATGGCACATTGGAAGGCCATGTCCTGACCGGCATCGCCGGCGTCGCCAACATCGGCAACGACCGCACCTGGAGCGGCTCGCACTTCGACCAGGCCAACTGGTACGCCTTCGGCCGCCTGGCCTGGAATCCGCACCAATCCGCCCGCGCCATCGCCGAGGACTGGGCGGCAATGACGTTCTCGCCGGCGCCCGAGGTGGTGCAGCCCATCGTCGGGATGATGATGGGCTCGCGCGAGGCGGCGGTGAACTACATGACCCCGCTGGGCCTGCACCACCTGATGGCGCGCGGCCACCACTACGGCCCCGGCCCCTGGGTGGACGGCGGCCCGCGCGCGGACTGGACGGCGGTGTACTACCACCGCGCCGACCGCGATGGCATCGGTTTCGATCGCACTGCGCATGGCAGCAATGCGGTGAGCCAGTACGCGCCGGACGTGGCGGCCGTGTATGGCGACCCGGCGCGGGTGCCCGAGTCGCTGCTGCTGTGGTTCCACCACGTGCCGTGGGACCACCGCATGGCCTCCGGACGACCGTTGTGGGACGAACTGGTCGGCCGCTATACGCAAGGCGTGCGTCAGGTGCAGGCCATGCAGGCCACCTGGGATGGGCTGCGCGGCAAGGTGGATGCCGAGCGGCACGCGCAGGTGGCGGCGTTCCTGCGCATCCAGCTGCGCGAAGCGCAGTGGTGGCGCGATGCCAGCGTGGCGTATTTCCAGTCGCTGAGCGGGCGGCCGTTGCCTGCAGGCGAAGCCGCGCCACCGCACCCGTTGGCCTGGTACCAGGCCCTGCAGTTTCCCTCCGCACCGGGAGATGGACGATGAAGCCGACCACGTGGACGGGCTGGTTGCTGGCGGCGGCCTTGGGGTGCAGCGCCACGCCCTGCGTGGCGCAGGACGCGGTGCCGCCGCTGTTGCATGCGCTGTTTCAGGATCACGCCGTGCTGCAGCGCGACCGGCCGATGCCGGTGTGGGGGAACGCCGCACCGGGTGCCACGGTGTCGGTGACCTTCGCCCGGCAGACCGTCAGCGCACGCGCCGATGCTGGCGGCCACTGGCGTGCCATGCTGAAGCCGGTCGCCGCGGGCGGTCCTTACGACATGACGGTGCGCGCGGGACAGGCGCGGCAGGTCGTGCGCGATGTGCTGGTGGGCGATGTGTGGCTGTGTTCCGGGCAGTCGAACATGGAGCTGCCGGTATGGCGCGCGCTGGATGCGAGCCGCGAACTGGCCGCGGCCGCCCAGCCCAGCATCCGTCTGTTCACCGTGCCCAAGGCCGCGGCGGTCGCGCCGCAGGATGCGTTCCCTGCTGCGGTCGCATGGCAACCCGCGGCACCGGACACGGTGCGGGAATTTTCGGCCGCGTGCTTCTACTTCGCGCGGGAGCTGCAGAAGACGGTCAAGGTGCCGATGGGGCTGATCCAGGCGGCCTGGGGCGGTGCGCGGATCGAGGCCTGGACCAGCGCCGACGCCCTGCGTGCGCAGGGTGGCATGGACGAGGCGCTGGACGTGCTGGCGCTGTCTGCCGCCGACCGCATCGCGGCGAGCGCGCGCTGGGGCCGGCACTGGCAGCAGTGGTGGACCACGCGCGCCGGTGCCAAGCCGGCCGATACGCCGTGGCAGCCCGGTGCGGACCGCACCGGGTGGCAGGACGCGCCGGCGGCACTCGGCGCATGGGAGCGCTGGGGCGTGCCCGCGCTCGCCGACTACAACGGCATGGTCTGGTACCGCACGCAGGTCACCCTGACCGCCGCGCAGGCGGCGCAGGGCGCACGGCTGGTGCTGGGGCCGGTCGACGAGACCGACATGACCTGGGTCAACGGCGTGGCCGTGGGCAGCCAGAACGCGCCGAGCGATCCACGCCGGTATGCGCTTGCGCCCGGCCTGTTGAAGGCGGGCAGCAACACGGTGGTCGTCAACGTGCTGGACACCTACGGCGAGGGCGGACTGGCAGGCCCCGCCAGTGCGCATGCCGTCGAATTGGCCGATGGCACGCGCGTCGTCCTGGATCGGCATTGGCAGTACCGGGTCGCGCCCGATCCGCAGTCACCGCCGCTGGCGCCGTGGCATGCGGCCTCCGGTATGTCGACGCTGTACAACGGCATGATCGCGCCGCTGGGGCGTTACGGGCTGCGCGGCATGCTGTGGTACCAGGGCGAATCCAACACCGGCGACGGCGCGGCCTATGCGATGCGGTTGCGTGGCTTGCGCGACGACTGGCGCCGGCAATTCGGTGCAAAGATGCCGCTGCTGGTGGTGCAGCTCGCCGGTTACGGCCTGCCGCCGCAGGCCCCGATGGAAAGCGGCTGGGCGCAGGTGCGCGAGGCGCAGCGCCGCGTGGCGGCCGAAGACCCGCACAGCGGCATCGCGGTGGCCATCGACATCGGCGATGCCTACGACATCCATCCGCCGAACAAGCAGGAACTGGGACGGCGCCTGGCGCGGGCGGCGCGCCACGTGGTCTACGGCGAACGCGCGCTGGCGCCGTCCGGCCCGATCCCCCGCACGGCAACGCGCACGCAGGGCGGAGTGCGCATCGTGTTCGACGA
Source organism: Xanthomonas sp. LMG 12461 (assembly GCF_009192935.1). Classification (NCBI taxonomy): domain Bacteria; kingdom Pseudomonadati; phylum Pseudomonadota; class Gammaproteobacteria; order Lysobacterales; family Lysobacteraceae; genus Xanthomonas; species Xanthomonas sp. LMG 12461. Next base: position 48,075 of record NZ_NQYT01000002.1, on the reverse strand, counting down.
CGTCGACGGCAGCCTGGTCACGACCGGGGCGAGCGGCCCCATCGGCTTCGAGCTCTGCGATGCCCAGGCGCAGCGCTGTACCTATGCCGATGCCGCGCTGGACGGGCGCGCCGTCGTCCTGCGCAGTCCCCAGGCCGTCGCCGCTGCGCGCGTGCGCTACTGCTGGGCCGATGGCCCGATCTGCACGCTGCGCGACCGTTCCGGTGCGCCGGCAGGACCGTTCGAACTCGCACTGTCCGAAGGAGTTCCCTGATGCGCCCGTTGCTCGCCACGGCCGTCCTGCTGTTGTCCGCTGCGCTGCAACCGCTGTGGGCGGCACCTGCGCCACCGGTCTACTTCGACTGGTTCGACTACGCCGGGCGCGACGCGGCCTTCGAGGCGCCCTTGCCTGCCGGGCATTACCGCAACCCGATCCTGGCCGGCTTCCACGCCGACCCGAGCATCGTCCGCGCGAACGGGCGGTTCTATCTGGTCAATTCCAGCTTCACCTACTTCCCGGGCATCCCGGTGTTCGAGAGCGTCGATCTGGTGCACTGGAAACAGATCGGCAACGTGATCGACCGGCCGACGCAACTGGATTTCGATGGCCTGAGCGTGTCGCGCGGCATCTTCGCGCCGGCCATTTCCTATCACGACGGGGTGTTCTACGTGGTCACCACCGCCGTGGACAGCGGCGGCAACTTCATCGCCACCGCGCGCGATCCCGCAGGGCCCTGGTCGGACCCGCACTGGTTGCCGGGCATCGGCGGCATCGATCCGTCGCTGTTCTTCGATGCCGACGGCCGCGTCTACCTGCTCAACAACGACGCGCCGCCCGGCGCGCCGCGCTACGAGGGCCACCGCGCGATCTGGATGCAGCAACTCGACCTGGCGAGCTTCACCCCGGTGGGGCCGCGCAAGGTGCTGATCGATGGCGGCGTCGAGCCGGCAAAGAATCCGATCTGGATCGAGGGGCCGCATCTGTATCGACGGGACGGCTGGTACTACCTGTCCGATGCCGAGGGCGGCACCGGACCGCAGCATTCGCAGGTGGTGCTGCGCAGCCGCGACGTGTGGGGGCCTTACCAGCCGTATGCGGGCAATCCGATCCTCACCCAGCGCGACCTGCCTAATGCTCGGCCGCTGCCGATCGCCAATGCCGGGCATGCGGACCTGGTGGAAGGGCCCGACGGTTCCTGGTGGGCGGTGTTCCTGGCCAGCCGCACCTACGACGTGCGCCACTACAACACCGGGCGCGAGACCTACCTCCTGCCGGTGCAGTGGCGCGACGGCTGGCCGGTGATTCTGCCGGCCGGGCAGGCCATTCCCTATGCGGTCAAGGCGCCGTCGTGGATGCAGGGCGAGGCGTCGCAGGCGCCGTCCACCGGCAACTTCGTCGAGCGCGATGAGTTCGATGCGCCGACGCTTGGCCGCGGCTGGTTGCGCGTGCGCGTGCCCAGGCAGGACTGGGCGGACCTGCGCACGCGTCCGGGCAGCCTGGCCGTGCATCCGCTGCCGGAGAATCTGGACACCTTGCGCAACCCCGCGTTCCTGGGGCGCCGCCAGCAGCATTTGCGGTTCGAGGCCAGCACCGCGCTGACCCGGCCGGCGGCGGGCGCGGCGGCGGGGCTTGCGGCGTTCCAGAACGAGGATTGGTGGTACTTCCTTGGCGTGCGCCGCGTGGGCCGCGATCGCGTGGCGGTCTTCCTCGAAGCGCGCGCGGGCAAGGGCGCAACCAGGACGCTGGTCAGCCGCGAGCTGGACGCGTCCAGCGCGCTGCGCCTGAAGATCTCCGGTGACGAAGGGAAATATGCGTTCGCCTTCGACACCGGCACGGGGCAAGGCTGGCAGACCCTCGCCGACGACGTCGACGGGACGGTATTGAGTACGGATCGTGCAGGCGGCTTCGTGGGCGCCCTGCTCGGTCCTTTCGCGCGCGACGAGCGCGCCTTGAGGAGCAAATGATGACGCGCAGGTCTTCCTTTCGCAGCGGTGTTCGTGGCCGCCTGTTCCGTACGCTGGCCCTGTGCGCCGCCACCGCGCTGGCCGGTGTGGGCCATGCCGCCGACGCCGTCGACGCCAAGCCGTGGCAGGATACCTCGGCCAGCTTCGAGGCCCGGGCGGCGGCGCTGGTCGCGCAGATGACGCTGGAGGAAAAAGCGGCGCAGATGCAGAACGCCGCGCCGGCGATCGAGCGCCTGGGCGTGCCGGCCTACGACTGGTGGAACGAGGCGCTGCACGGTGTGGCGCGAGCGGGGCAGGCCACCGTGTTTCCGCAGGCCATCGGGCTGGCCGCCACCTTCGACGTGCCGTTGATGGGGCAGGTGGCCAGCACCATCAGCGACGAGGCGCGCGCCAAGCACCACCAGTTCCTGCGCGAAGGCGCGCATGGCCGTTACCAGGGGCTGACCTTCTGGTCGCCGAACATCAACATCTTCCGCGACCCGCGCTGGGGCCGCGGCCAGGAAACCTACGGCGAGGATCCCTACCTCACCGCGCGCATGGGCGTGGCCTTCGTGCAGGGATTGCAGGGCGACGACCCGGTGTACCGCAAGCTCGATGCCACCGCCAAGCATTTCGCCGTGCACAGCGGCCCGGAGGCCGACCGTCACCACTTCGACGCGCGCCCCAGCAAGCGCGACCTCTACGACACCTACCTGCCGGCGTTCGAGGCGCTGGTGAAGGAGGGCCAGGTGGATGCGGTGATGGGCGCCTACAACCGGGTGTACGGCGAGTCCGCCAGCGCCAGCCAGTTCCTGTTGCGCGACGTGCTGCGCCGCGACTGGGGCTTCACCGGCTACGTGGTGTCGGACTGCTGGGCCATCGTCGATATCTGGAAGCATCACCATCTTGCGCCCAGCCGCGAGGCCGCCGCGGCGCTCGCGGTCAGGAACGGCACCGAACTGGAGTGCGGCCAGGAGTACGCCACGCTGCCGGCGGCGGTACGCCAGGGGCTGATCGGCGAAGCGGAGATCGACGATGCGGTGACGCGCCTGTTCGCCGCGCGCATGCGACTGGGCATGTTCGACCCGCCCGAGCGCGTGCGCTGGGCGCGGATTCCGGCGTCGGTGAACCAGGCGCCCGCGCACGATGCGCTGGCCCTGCAGGCCGCGCAGGAATCGCTGGTGCTGCTGAAGAACGATGGCGTGCTGCCGCTCTCGCGCAAGCTCAAGCGCATCGCCGTGGTCGGCCCGACCGCCGACGACACCATGGCCTTGCTCGGCAACTACTTCGGCACGCCGGCGGCGCCGGTGACGATCCTGCAGGGCATCCGCGACGCGGCCAAGGGCATCGAGGTGCGCTATGCGCGCGGCGTGGATCTGGTCGAAGGGCGCGACGATCCGGGCGCCACGCCGCTGATCGAGCCGACGTATCTGCGGCCCTCGGCGGATTCGCCGGAACGCGGCCTGCGCGGCGAATATTTCCGCACGCCCGATCTATCGGGGACGCCGGCGCTGGTGCGCACCGACGCGCAGATCGGCTTCCGCTGGGATCGCGGCTCGCCGACCGACAACCTGCTGGCGCGTGGCGAAGCGGGGCCGGGGCAGGGCATTCCCAACGATCATTTCAGCATCCGCTGGAGCGGCCAGCTGCTGCCGCCGGTCTCGGGCCGCTACCGGATCGAGGCGGCCGCCGACGATGGCTTCCGCCTCTATCTGGACGGCAAACTGGTGCTGGATCACTGGACCGACAGCGACCGCATGCGCGCCGACGGCGTGGACCTGGCGCTGCAGGCGGGCCGCGCCTATGCGGTGAAGCTGGAGTACTACGACGCCGAGCGCGACGCGGGCGTGCGCCTGGGCTGGCGCATGCCCGGGGCGAAGCCGCCGTTCGACGAGGCACTGGATGCCGCGCGCAACGCCGATGTGGTGGTGTTCGTCGGCGGGCTGACCGGCGATGTCGAGGGCGAAGAGATGAAGGTGGACTACCCGGGCTTCGCCGGCGGCGACCGCACCGACCTGCGCCTGCCCGCGCCGCAGCGCGCCTTGCTGGAAGCGCTGCACGCCACCGGCAAGCCGGTGGTAATGGTGCTGACCGGCGGCTCGGCGCTGGCGGTGGAGTGGGCGCAGGCGCATCTGCCGGCGATCCTGATGAGCTGGTATCCGGGGCAGCGCGGCGGCACCGCGGTGGGCCAGGCGCTGTTCGGCGAGGTCAATCCCGCGGGTCGCCTGCCGGTGACGTTCTACAGGGCGGATCAGGCGCTGCCGGCCTTCGACGATTACGCGATGGAAGGCCGCACCTACCGCTACTTCCGCGGCACGCCGCTGTATCCGTTCGGCCACGGGCTGTCGTATACGCGCTTCGACTACGGCAAGCTGCGCGTGGATGCGCCGCGCATCGCCGACGACGGACGCCTCAAGGTGCAGGTGGAGGTGGCCAACACCGGCAAGCGCGCCGGCGACGAAGTCGCGCAGCTGTACGTGCGGCGGCTGGCGGCCGCGCCGGGCGATGCGCAGCAAACGCTGCGCGGTTTCCAGCGTGTGCACCTCGCCCCTGGCGAACGCCGGACCCTGACGTTCGAACTGGACGCACAGCAGGCGCTGCGCCAGTACGACGAGGCGCGCGGCACCTACGTCGTGCCGGCAGGAAGCTACGAAGTACGGATCGGCGGTTCAAGCGCCGATGCCCGCGTGCGTGCGCGCTTCACCGTGGAGGCGCGCCGTGACTGAGGCCCGCAGTGCGGAGACCGCCGCGCACACGCTATCGGTGCGGGAGAAGCTGGGCTACAGCCTGGGCGACCTGGCGGCGAACCTGATCTTCCAGACGCTGATCACCTACCTGGCGTTCTTCTACACGGACGTGTATCGATTGCCGGCCGCCACGGCGGCGACGATCATCTTCGTGATCGGCCTGCTGGGCGCGTTCGTGTTCACCCCGCTGATCGGCATCGCCGCCGATCGCACGGCCACCCGCTGGGGCAAGTTCCGACCCTGGATCCTGTGGACGGCGATCCCGTTCGGCGTGCTGTCGCTGCTCGCCTTCAGCACGCCGGAGCTGGGAGCACGCGGCAAGGTCGTCTACGCGTTGACCACCTATGGCCTGCTGATGCTGGTGTACGCGGCCAACAACCTGCCGTACTCGGCGCTCAGCGGCGTGCTCACCGGCAACATGGCTCAGCGCAACAGCCTGTCGGCCTACCGCTTCGTGGCGGTGATGATCGCGCAGTTCATCATCCAGGCGCTGCTGTTGCCGCTGGTGCTGATCCTGGGTGACGGCGACAACGTGCGCGGCTTCGAGCGCCTGATGACGGTGTTCGCGGTGTTGGGCACGCTGTTCTTCCTGATCACCTTCGCTACCACCCGCGAGCGCATCGTCCCGGCCAAGGAACAGAGCGCCGGCGTGCTGCAGGACCTGACCGACCTGCTGCACAACCGGCCGTGGAAGGTGATGCTGGCGCTGACCGTGCTGGTCTTCGTCAACCTGGCGCTGAAGGGCGGCACCTACATCTACTACTTCCAGTACTACCTGAGCGAGGCCGCGCTGGCGGGCTTTCTCGAAACCTCCGGCTTCAACGGCTTCATCGGCGGTGTGAATGCGCTGCTCGGCGGCTGGGGATTGTCCGGCTTCACCTGGCCGCAGGATGCTGCGACCTCGGCGTTCAGCCTGTTCAATGCGTGCGGCATCCTGTGCATGATCCTGGGCATCGGCTTCTCGCGGCGACTGGCCGACCGCTTCGGCAAGCGCGATGCCTTTGGCGGCGCGCTGCTGGTCTCCACTCTGTTTCTGCTGGTGTTCTACGTCCTGCCGCCCACTGCGATCGGCGTGGCCTTCGGCGCCTTCATGCTGCACGGCTTCTGCTACGGCATCACCATCCCCTTGCTGTGGGCGATGATCGCCGACGTCGCCGACTACTCCGAGTGGAAAAACCATCGCCGCGCCACCGCGATCATCTTCTCGGCGATGCTGTGCGGGCTGAAGATCGGACTCAGCATCGGCGGCGCGCTGGTCGCCGGCATCCTCGCGCACCACGGCTACCAGGCGGGCGCGCCGCAGCAGCCGCAGGCGGTGGTGGACGGCATCCGCCTGACCGTGAGCGTCTACAGCGCCCTCCCGTTCCTGGTCGCGGTGGCGCTGCTGTGCTTTTACCGGATCGACAAGCGCATGGAACGTCGCATCGAACACGACCTGCAGGCGCGGCGCCAGGGCAGCGACCTCGACCATCTCGCGGCGCACGCCGTCTCGCAACCGCTGGTCACCCACATCTACACGGCCGATCCGTCGGCCCATGTGTTCGAGGGGCGCCTGTACATCTATCCATCGCACGACATCGACAGCGGCGCGCCGTTCGACGACGAAGGCGGCCACTTCGGCATGGAGGACTACCACGTGCTGCGTATGGACACGCCCGACGGAGCGGCCACCGACTGCGGCGTCGCCCTGCATGTGCGCGACGTGCCTTGGGCCAGCCGGCAGATGTGGGCGCCGGACGCGGCCAGCCGCGACGGTCGCTATTACCTGTACTTCCCCGCCAAGGACGCGCACGGCCTGTTCCGCATCGGCGTGGCGGTAGCCGATCGTCCGGAAGGCCCGTTCGCCGCCGAACCCGAGCCGATCGCGGGCACCTATTCGATCGACCCGGCCGTGTTCGAGGACGACGACGGCGCGCACTACCTGTGCTTCGGCGGCATCTGGGGCGGGCAGTTGCAGAAGTACCGCGACGACCGCTTCGATGCGACGCACGTCGAGCCTGAGGGCGATGCGCCGGCACTGGGTCCGCGCATCGCCCGGCTGGACGCGGGCATGACCCAGCTGGCGGAGCGCACACGCGAAATCGTCATCCTCGACGAGCACGGCCGGCCGCTGCGTGCCGACGACCACGCGCGCCGCTTCTTCGAGGGACCGTGGCTGCACAAGGACCAGGGCCGGTATTACCTGTCGTATTCCACCGGCGACACGCATCTGCTGTGCTATGCCACCGGCGACAGTCCGTATGGCCCGTTCACCTATCGCGGCGTGCTGTTGAAGCCGGTAGTGGGTTGGACCACGCACCACTCCGTCTGCAGGTTTGAAGGCCGGTGGTACCTGTTCTATCACGATGCCCTGTTGTCCGGCGGCGTGACTCACCTGCGCTCGGTCAAGTGCACGCCGCTGCACGTCGAGCCGGACGGGAGCATTCGCACGGTCGATCCCTATGGTGGCTGAAAGGCCGTGGTCTAGTGACACTGCGCCGCCTGCGGAGTTGGCGGGCGGCGCATTGGCCTCCTCTAGGCGTCGGCTGTCATGCAGCCGAGGCGAGCGAAGTGCTATGCGTTCCGATGGCGCGATGCGTCGGGACTGAAGTCCCTCCCACAGTGCACTCGATGGGTTCCCCGCGAGCCCCTGTGGGAGCGACTTCGGTCGCGACGAGTGAAGCCATCCAATAACAGATTGCGACAGCAGTCGGGACTGAAGTCCCTCCCACCGTGCACCCGGCAGGCTCGCCGTAAGCCCCTGTGGGAGCGACTTCGGTCGCAACGAGTGAAGCCATCCAATAACAGATTGCGACAGCAGTCGGGACTGAAGTCCCTCCCACCGTGCACCCGGCAGGCTCCCCGCAAGCTCCTGTGGGAGCGACTTCGGTCGCGACGAGTGAAGTCATCCAATCACCGATTGCAACGGCAGTCGGGACTGAAGTCCCTCCCACAATTGCGACAGCCAGCCATGCGCGGCGCCATTACACCGATCGCGGCAACAGCTCCAACCCGTGGATCTCGCGAATCCCCAGCCCCGGCGCCTCGCCGATGCGGATCTGCGCCTCATCGAACTGCACCCCGCCCACCACCGGGTCGAACGCGCCCAGCGACGGCCCGTCCAGGTCCACCTTGGTGATGACGTCCGCGCGGGCCACCGCCAGGTGCGCCGCTGCGGCCACACCGATGCTCGATTCGAGCATGCAGCCGATCATGCATGGCACCCCATACACCGCGGCGATGTCGGCGATGCGCAGCGCGTTGGACAGGCCGCCGGCCTTGACCAGCTTGATGTTGACGATGTCCGCCGCGCGCTGCTGCAGCAACGCGATCGCCTGCGCCGGCGAGAACACGCTTTCGTCGGCCATTACCGGGGTCTGCACGCGCTCGGTCACGTACTGCAGGCCGTCCACGTCGCCGGCCTTGACCGGCTGCTCCAGCAGTTCCAGCGTGACCCCGGCATGTTCCAGTGCGTGCATCGCCTGCACCGCCTGCTTCGGCGTCCAGCCCTGGTTGGCGTCCAGCCGCAGTTGCGCGCGATCGCCGACCGCGGCATGGATCGCCTTGACCCGTGCGATGTCCTCGGCGAGATCGGTGCCGATCTTGATCTTCAGTGCCACGAAGCCGCGCGCCAGCGCCGACAGTGCGTCGGCCACCATCGTGTCCACGGCATTCACGCTGATGGTGAGGTCGGTGGTGAGGTGTGGCGTGCCACCGCCAAGCAGCTGGTACAGCGGCGCACCATGCAGCTGCGCCCACAGGTCGTGCACGGCGACCTCCAGCGCCGCCTTGGCGCTGCTGTTGTGTTCCAGCGCGCCCTGGATCAGGCCGCGCAGGCGCTGCAGGTCGGCGATGTCCTCGCCGATCAGGCGCGGTGCCAGGCAGCGCTCGATCGCCGCGATGATCGCTCCATGGGTGTCGCCGGTGATCGGCGGCGTGGCCGGGGCGCTGCCATGGCCGATCCGGCCATCGTCGGTGTGGACCATGACCACCACGTCCTCGATCGCCTGCACGGTGCGCAGCGCGGTCTTGAACGGGGTCTTTAGCGGCACGCGCAGCATGCCCAGGCGGATCTCGGTGATCTTCATTCGGCGGTCGGCGCGCGCAGGCGCTGGATGCGGGTGATGCGGTCGATGAAGGGCGTGCCGTCGCCGAGCAGCAGCGGTTCCAGCGGGGTCACCGACACACCGTTGAGGCGCACGCGCTGCACCTGCCCGGCGGCGTCGCGGTAGCTGGCGCCGGCCACATCGTGGATCACCCAGGTCTGGCCGTCTTCGTGGCCGATCACCAGCATCACGTGGCCGGGGATGTAGACCAGGTCGCCGACGCGCAGTTGCGCCAATGCCTGCCGTCGCTGCGGCAGCGGGTCGGTCACGGTGTAGGGCACGGGTGCAAGCGCCGGGCTGCGCGCCTGGTCGCCGGTGTTGCGCGGCAGGTCGATGCCGAGGCTGCGGTGCAGGTCGACGACGAAGCCGCTGCAATCGCGCGCGTCGTAACTGTTGCCCCAGCCGTAGCGCTCGCCGAGAAACTTGAACGCCTGCTGCAGCAGCATCTGCGGCGTGGCCGGCAGCGGCGCCTCGGCGACGTCGGCGCTGCGCGGTATCAGCGCCGGCACCAGTTGCAGGCGTCCGTCGCGGTCGCGCAGCGGCAGCTGCACCACGTAGGCGGCCAGCGGCGATTGGCCGTTGACCACGTTCTGCGGCGGCCAGTCGCGCAGCAACGGCAGCGCGCTGCCCATGTCCAGTGCCACCTGCGAGGCGGCCGGCAGGTCCGGGGTGAACACGGTGGCCACGCGCGCACCGGTGACCAGCAGCCGCGGCGTGCGCTGCGCGTACGCCAGCACGCTGGCGCGGTCGCTCTCGGCCACGCGGTCGCGGGCGATCCAGGCAGCGTAGTTGTTCGCCAGCACGAACAGCCACTGGCCATCGGCACTGGCGTGCAGGATCGCCACCGGGCTGCCTGGATACAGCGCCGATTCCTGGAAGCGGTCGATGTCGCGATCGGCGCGGTCGCTGAACACGCGCTCGGCGGTCGGGAAGCGCCGCAGGTCGGCGCGTTGCACCACCAGCGCGTAACGCGGCTGTACCTGCGCAGGCAGCGCGTCCAGCGCCAGCGCGCGCTGCAGCGCCTGCAATCGCGCGGCGTCCAGTACGCCGCCCTGGCTGTCGTAGAGCGTACGCGTCGGTGGCGCCGACAGCGCCAGGATCTGCGCGCGCACCTGCGCGGCGGGCAGTTGCGTCGGCAGCGCCGTCAGGTCGTGCATCGACGGGTCGTCGCGCAGCAGTCGGGCGTTGAACGCGGCGCGCTGCGTCGCCTCCAGCAGCGGCGGCGACGCCGCCGGCAGCCGCGCGATCCAGTGCGCGGCCTGCAACTGCGCCGGTTGTGCCTGCAGCGGCATGGCCTCGGTGGCGCGTGCCGTGGCGATGGCGCCGCTCGCCGCCGCGGCGAGCAACAGGCACAGGCCGCGCATCGTGATCATGGGAACCCACTGTCTGGAAAGAAGGTCGGCGGATGTCACGCGCCGACGCCAGGATCTTCGATTCCCGGTTTTTTCCTGTCAAGGCGCTGCGTTGACAGGTTTTGCGAGCGCGTGTTACACCCGACTGCACAGGGGGCGCGTGGCGATGGCGCTGGGGAACGTGCACGCACCGCACGGCAGCGCCGCTTCCGCTCGGCAAGATGCAGGAACCCGCAACACGATGGCCGCGTGCCGCGCACGGGTCATCGCCGTGTGCGTGGACGCCAGGGACAGGCGCTCGGCCGTGGCCGCGCCCGCGGCGTTCGCGCCATCCACCCGCGCCAGCAGGAGAGCCGCGTGCCCATGCGAATCGTTCGTCGTCCTTTTCCCTTGCGGCCCGTGCGCGTGGCGCTGGCCGCGCTGACGACGCTGGTCGCGGCCTTGCCGGCCGCGGCGCAGGAACAGGCGGCGACGCCGCGCGATCTCGATGCGGTGCTGGTCACCGGCTCGCGCATCGCTCGCGCGCAGGTGGAAGGCCCGGCGCCGGTCACCGTCATCACCGCCGAGGACATCCGCAAGCAGGGCTTCGCCACGGTGTGGGAATCGCTGGGCACGCTGACCCAGTTCAGCGGTAGCACGTTCAACGAGAGCGACCAGACCGGCAGTTCGCCCAACGGCCAGTACCTCAACCTGCGCGGGCTGGGGCCGGGCTACCAGCTGATCCTGCTCAACGGCAAGCGCATGGCCGATTATCCGCAGTCCTACGGCGCCAACGGCACCGCGGTCAGCCTGGGCAGCATTCCGGCGGCGGCGGTGGAGCGCATCGAAGTGATGAGCGGCGGCGCCTCGGCCATCTACGGCTCCGACGCGGTCGCCGGCGTGGTCAACATCATCACCAAGCGCGATTTCCAGGGCGACAGCCTGCGCGTGCGTGCCGGCACCACCACCCGCGGCGGCGGCGATAGCGGGCAACTGCAGTGGACCGGCGGGCGCCGCGGCGACGGCTGGAGTGTCACCTACGCCTTCGAGCGGCTGGATCGCGAACCCATCGTCGCCCGCCAGCGCGACTTCATGGATTCCTACGACGACCATCCGGCCAACAAGGCCGATCCCAGCTCGCCCAACGTGTCCATCTCCGGCGTGTATCTGCGCCGCGGCACCACCTATCTGTGGCCGCAGGCGGGCACGCTGTCGACCTCGCCGCAGGCGCTGGCCGCGGCCTGCGCCGCGACCAATCCGGCGTTCCGTCCGTACCGCACCAGCGACAGCCTGGCCGCGCCCAACCGCTGCGGCGCGTTCGACTACTACGCCGGGCGCTCGGTGCAGAACGGCTACGGCAAGACCTCGGCCTACCTGGCCGGCGATGCCGAACTCGGCCACGACGTGGTCGCCTATGCGCAACTGCTGGCCAACCGCTCGCAGGACAAGAGTTCCAGCCAGACCCACTACTACATCGGCGAAGGCGCGTTCACCGCCTACGATCCGGACCTGGGGCTGGTCACCGCGCAGCGCATCTTCCTGCCGGACGAGGTCGGCGGCATCAAGACCATCGACTACGACGAGCGCAGCTGGAACCTCAACGCTGGCGTGCGCGGCAAGGCCTTCGGCGGGCGCTTCGACTGGGATGCCAGCGTGTCGCTGTCGCGCTACGACATCACCACGCGGCGCCCGCGCTTCCTGACTAACGCGGTGCGCGATTACTACTTCGGGCCGGTGCTGGGCTATCGGCCGGACGGCACCGAAATCCGCCGTGTGCGCCCGGACCGGCTGTTTGCGCCCGGCAGCCCGGTGCTGTACCAGCAGCTCACCACCGAGGTGGTCAGCCGCGGCGAATCGGCCACCGACCAGGCGCAGTTCGTGGTCAGCGGCGACCTGTTCGAGCTGCCGGCGGGCATGGTGCAGATCGCCGCCGTGCTGGAAGCGGCGCGACAGACCTACGACCTGCAGCCCGACCCGCGCACCACCGTCGACTACACCGGCAGCGAGCGCATCTACAACCTCACCCAGACCCCCGGCGGCGGCCCGCGCAAGCGCTACGCGGCCGGCCTGGAGCTGCGCGTGCCGATCGCCAGCCGGCTCAGCGCCACCCTGGCCGCGCGCTACGACGCCTACGACGACATCACCGCGGTCGATGGCGCGGCCACCTGGCAGGCCGGCCTGGAGTGGCGCCCGTTCGACACCCTGCTGCTGCGCGGCAGCCACGCCACCAGCTTCCGCGCGCCTGACCTGCTGTGGATCTACGCCGGCACCAGCGCCAACAATCCCACCGTGGTCGACGAATACCTGTGCCGCCGCGACGGTCTGGATCCGTTGTCGGCGGCCTGCGCGAGCGCGCACGAGTATCAGACCTTCTCCACCCAGGCCTCCAACCCGCTGCTGCGCGAGGAGACCGGCAAGTCGACCACGCTCGGCGCGGTGTGGGATGCGCTGCCGGCGCTGTCGCTGAGCGTCGATTACTACCGCATCGAACTCAAGGGCCGGGTCGAGGCCATTTCCAGCGAAACCCTGCTGGAAAACAACGCCAACTGCCTGCTCGGCCGCGACCGCGCCGGCGCCGCGGTGGACACCGCCTCGGCGGCCTGCCGCTTCTACCTGGACGCGGTCACACGCAGCCCCGGCACCGACCTGACCAGCGAAGGCCAGATCACCGCGTTCAAGACCTTCCCCATCAACCAGTCGCTGATGCGCACCGACGGCATCGACGCCAGCCTGCGCTACGACCTCGACCTCGGCGCCTGGGGCACGCTCGGCCTGCAGGGCGGCCTGACCCGGGTGCTGCGGATGGAGGTGGCTCAGTTCGCCGGCGCGCGCCCGGTGGACGTGATGAACGACGTCGACTACCTGGCGTTCCGCACGCGCAGCAACTGGCGTGCGAACTGGAACCGCGGCGACTGGTCGGCCAGCGTGTACGGCTACCGCTACGGCTCGCGGCCCGACTACGCCGAGCGCGGCCGGGTGGCACCCTACCTGGTGTGGAACCTTGACCTCGCCAAGCAGATCACCGACAAGGCGACCATCGGCCTGAGCGTGCTCAACGTGTTCGACGCGCTGCACCCGCGCGACGACACCTACACCACCTGGCCGTACTTCCCGCGGGTGTACAGCGCGATCGGCCGGCAGTGGTACGTCAACTTCAACTACCGCTTCTGAGTGCGCGCCGGTGAGCGTCGGCCGTCCCTGCACGCCGTCGCCGCGCCGATTGCGTACGCTTGTGCGTCGCCGACCAGGATGTGTCCATGACCCGCGTTCCCGTGCCGTCCCCATCCGCCGTGCGCCGGCTGCTGCTGCTGGGCGCGCTGGCCTTGCTCGGGGCCTGCGCGCACGCGCCGCAGCGCAATCCGCTGGCCACCTGGGTGCCGTCGCCGAACTACGACGCGCGCCGGCCGATCCTGATCGTCATCCATTACACCGACCAGCACTCGGTGCAGCAGAGCCTGGACACGCTGCGCTCGCACAACAGCAAGGGCAAGGTCAGCGCCCACTACCTGATCGGCCGCGACGGCACGCGCTACCAACTGGTCGCCGACCAGGACCGCGCCTGGCACGGCGGCGCCGGGCGCTGGGGCACCATCACCGACATCAACTCCGCCTCGATCGGCATCGAACTGGACAACGACGGCAAGACCCCGTTCGCACCGCAACAGATCGACAGCCTGCTGGTGCTGCTCGAGGACCTGTGCACGCGCCTGCGCATCCCGCGCACCCAGGTGGTCGGCCACGAGGACTTCGCGCCCTCGCGCAAGGTCGACCCAGGCCCGCTGTTTCCGTGGAAGCGACTGGCCGACGCCGGCTTCGGCCGCTGGCCGGCCGCCGACACGCCGCCGGCCCCGCCCGGCTTCGATCCGTGGCAGGCGCTGGCGCTGATCGGCTATCCGGTCGACGACCGGGCGGCGACCCTGCGCGCCTTCCACCACCACTACCGCGGCAACGACGCCACCGCCTTCGACGCCGAAGACCTGCGCATCCTGTACGCGCTGACCCAGCCGCTGCTGGCGCGCCCGCAGCCGGTGCCGGCGATGGAGCCGGACGCGCCCTGAGCCGGGGCGCTGCGGCCTGGGCGCCGGTCCCGGCGGCGTGCACGCCTGTCACTTGGCGTCGCCGCGGTTCTTGGTAGCATCGCGCGCCAACGGACTCCAAAGGACGCAGTGCGATGAGGCGAGGAACCACGGCCCTGTGGGCGGCAACCTTCCTGCTGTTGGGCGGGTGCAAGGACAAGGCCGCCGATGCGCCGGCCGCGGCGCAGACCCCGGCGACGGCGAGCGCGCCCGCATCCGCCGCACCCGCCGACGCGAGCGCCGCGGCGCAGCCGGCCGCCGCCGAGGTGCCGGCGCCGGGCCAGGTGCTGGCCGACATCTACGGCGCCAAGGGCGACGGCTCGGCGTCTTACGCCATCGACAACGGCGCGGTGGCCAGCTTCTGGTACGGCTATCGCTTCGACCTCGGCGGCAAGCAGTACTACACCGGTTTCGCCAATGCCACCGGCGGCAAGTACGCCAAGCCCGGGGACCCGGCCGGCGACCAGGACCTGCCCGACCCGGCCGCGACCGTCAGCATCAGCCAGGCCACCTACGTGCTCGACAGCGCCGGCGGCAAGCCGGCCTGGACCCTGTTCCACGCGCAGCGCTGGGCCGGCGACTTCGGCTCCGACGGCAAGGCCGACACCCTGGACGAGCAGCGCAAGCCGCAGAGCACCGAGACCAAGGATGGCCACCTGCTGCTGGCGCTGCCGACCACCCGCTTTGCCGACGGCATCACCAGTGCCGGCTTCGCGGTGTTCACCTTCGACCCGAACAAGAACGATCTCGGCGACTACAAGGGCTGGGTCTACCTGGGCACGGTCGCCGCCGGCGAGGACAACAGTGCCGCGTGCGACGACCAGGGCACCATGAGATGCGCCACCAGCACCGGCACGCTGAGCTTCGTGCCGCCGGCCAGCGGCAATGTGCCGTCGCTGCGGATCGCCCTGCAGGGCACGGCGGTGGAAGGGCCGGGCAAGGTGCGCACGCTGGGCCCCGCCGACGCCGTCACCTACACCTACGACGCCGCCAAGCAGCACTACACCCCGCCGCTGGACCGCTGAACGGACGGCGCGCGGATGTGACGCGGCGCGCGCGGCAGCGGTGGTTTCGGGCGTAGGACCTGGTTTAAGATGCGCCCCACGGGGCCTGATGATCAGGCGAGTCATTCGCGAGCGGCATGGGATGCTGCACTCGCCCGAAATGCCGGCGTGGATTGCCGGCGTGCGGTTCGCCATGCGCGACCGCCATCACCGCCCCTGCTCGGGGCCGGCGTGCACGTCACCTTGTTCCGTCCGAAGCTGCGCCTGCGGGGAGTGTGCTCTCCGTGCAGCGCGCCGCGTCCGCGTCGTGCGCCGCCTGCGTCACGCCGGCCGCGGTAGCGGGGCGCATCGGAATGTGCAGGTGGGTTCTTCCGGCTTCTTCACCGAATACAGGATGTTCTGGACATGTCGAACGACAACAAGCGCGCCGCTCCCGAAGTGCCACCCGATGCGGGCAGCGTGCTGTACCTGATCTACGGCTGGGACGGCGATGGCGCCGTGTCCTACGAGATCGACAACGGTGCCGTGGTGAATTTCTGGGGCGGCCGGCATTTCGAGCTGGACGGCAAGCAGTACTACACCGGTTTCAGTTACGCCACGCCGGGCCGGTACGGCATCGACGATGCGGAAACCTTCCCGAACCCCGGCGAGGGCGTCTCGCTCGGTGCCGCGACCTTCCAGCTGACCACCCCGGGCGGCGAGCGGCCGTGGATGGTGCTGCATGCGCAGCGTTACGTCGGCAGCTTCGGCGCCTACGCGCGCGCCGATGCGTTCGATACCACCCGCGCGCCGCAGCAGCATGCGCTGGGCGATGGCCGGTTGCTGCTGGCCGTGCCGACCACCCGCTTCGAAAACGGCATCACCGAAGCCGGTTTCGCCATGTTCGTGTTCGATCCGAACCGGCACGACCTCGGCGATTACCGCAGCTGGGTCTACTGCGGCACGGTGGCGGCCGGCGAGGACAACGAGGCGGCCAGCGACCCGGACGGCGTGGTGCCGCACGTGTCCAGCACCGGCGCTCTGGAATTCCAGGCGGTGCCCGGCCAGCACATGCCGGCGCTGCGGGTGGCGCTGCACGGCACCGCGATCGCCGGTCCCGGCCGCGCGCGCCTGCTCGATGGCAGCGACGTCCTGCAGTACGCCTACGACCCGGACAGCGGCCAGTATCAGCCGACGCCCGTCGCATGACTCCACGGCGCGCGGCGGCGCGCCGGTGACGCAGCACCCGATGTTCCGCAGTACGCAATCGTTCTGTTGACCGCGCACTAACAAGCTCATGGACGAGCTCGGTTGACCCAGGCGGCCGCGATGGCCGTACCTCAACCTCAAGGAGTTACACGAGATGGCACGCGATACCACCAAGGCAGAGAATCTCGACATCATCGAGCGGGAAGCCAGGCAGCGGCAGATTCCGGTCGACGATTTCATGCGTTTCGCCTACATCGAAACCGGCGGCCGCTTCGACGAGCAGGCCAGCCGCGGTCCCAACAGCGCCAAGGGCCTGTTCCAGTTCACGCCCGGCGCCGCCAGCGCCTACGGCATCCGCGGCCGCGAGCTCGACGCGGTGGCCAACACCGATGCCGCCGCGCGCATGTACCAGGACAACCGCAACAGCCTGACCCGCCAGCACGAGCGCGACGGCCGCGCCTACCTGTCCGGCAAGGCGCAGCCCGACGGCCTGGACATGTACATGGCGCACCAGCAGGGCGCCGGCGGCTATCGCTCGATCCAGGCCGCGATCGCCACCGGCCACTTCGAGCTGAAGGGCACCCGCGCCAACATCCTCAACAACGTCCCCGGCGAAAAGGATGCGCAGGGCGCGCGCCAGTTCCAGGCCTACACCGGCACCTCGCTGGCCGACTTCAAGAAGCTGTCCGACCAGGACATGGCCAAGGCCTTCGTGAAGTACTGGGACGCCAAGTACGACCACATCGCGATCCCGGAAAAGGGCATCAAGCCGCTCGCCGAGGGCCAGGCCGCCCAGGCGCCCGCGCGCACGCCGGCACCGGCCGGCGGCAAGCAAGGCGGCCACGACGGCATCGCGCTGACCGCCGCCTACGACCTGGGCGTCAAGCACGACGACGTGAAGTACGCGATCAACGTCAAGAGCAGCAAGTACTACCACCCCGGCGTGGACGGCAAGCATCTGTCGCAGGGCTACATCGACTGTTCCGGCTGGGTCACCGAGCTGCAGAACGCGACGATGAACGAGATCAACCGCAAGGCCGGTCGCGACGTGTTCACCCAGAAGGACATGCTGGTGCAGGGCATGACCGGCTCCGGCGAGATCGTCAAGAAGGCCTACGACAGCTCCGGCGTGCTGCTGCAGGGCAAGGACGTGTTCAAGCCCGGCGCGCTGAAGGAAGGCATGGTCATCGGCGTGGATTCGGGCAAGACCGCGCACGAGCACTGGAAGGGCATCGACCACATCATGATGGTCGTGCGCGATCCCAAGAGCGGCGAACTGCTGGTCAGCCAGTCCACCGGCAGCAAGGGCGTCAACACCATGCCGCTGGACGACTACCTGGCCACGCATCAGAACGCCAAGCTGTTCGCCTCCGATCCGCTGGCCAAGGGCCGCGACCTGCTGCAGGACCGCCAGCAGACCCAGGCGCAGACGCAGGGCGGGCAGGAGCCGCGCACGGCGCTGAAGCCGGGCGAGCAGGGCGCCGACGTCAAGGCGATGCAGCAGCGCCTGATCGAACTGGGCGTCAAGGACGACCAGGGCAAGCTGCTCAGCGGCACCGGCTACTACGGCGATCGCACCAAGGAAGTGGTCGCCAACCTGCAACGCGAGAAGGGCCTGGCGCCGACCGGCATCGCCGATAAGGCCACCCTGGAGGCGATCGCCAAGCAGCCGGCGCAGGCCAAGTCCGACGCGGCGGCGCTGGCCGACAACCCGCTGTACAAGCAGGCCATGGACCACCTGCAGAAGCAGGGACCCAACGGCGGCTTCAAGAGCGCCGAAGAGATGCAGCGCGCCGCCGGCCAGGTCGCGTTCGAGGCCAAGGTCAGCGGCATGAACCGCATCGACGACCTGGTGCTCAGCGGCGACCGCCGCGGCCTGATCGCCGTGCAGCGCAATCCCGACAATCCGCACGACGTCAATCGTGCCTACGTGGACAGGCAGCAGGCCGCGGCGGTGCCGCTGGAGCGCAGCCAGCAGCAGCTGGCCGCCGAAACCCAGCGGCAGGCGCAAGAGCAGCAGCAGCCGGATCCGCAGCGCGAGAAGACCCAGGCGCCGCGCTGATCGGTCTCGCGGCAATGGCCGCCGTCGCGCGTTGCGCGGCGGTGGTCGTGCGTGGAGATGTCGAGCGCTGCGCAAGACCGCCGCGCATGCGCCGGCGCGACATTGCCCAACGCCGGCCAAACACGATCGCCTGCCATCGCGGCGTGCGATGGACAGTGTGCACGACGATCGATTAGAACCTCGCCTTCCCGCTCGCGCAAACGACAAGGACGCATTCCGACCATGGCCATCGCCAAGGCGTTCCAACACTCCTCCCTGCTGCTGTTGTGCGTGGCCGCCGCCGCGTGCAGTGCGCCGTCTTCCACCCCCAGCCAGACGCAGGCACCGGCCGCTCCGGTGGCGGACACTGCGGCCGCCGCGTCCCCTGCCGCCGCGCACGATGCCGGTACCCAGGGCGATGCGGGCGCGGCTACGCCGGCTGCACCGGCTGCGGCGCCCACCCCTTCCACCGCTTCAGGAGATTCCCCCGTGCTGCGACCGTCCTACGACACCTGCATCACCGCCGCCGGCGGCGCGACCCCGGCGATGCTGGACTGCATTTCCGACGAACACGCCTACCAGGACCAGCGCCTCAACACCGCCTACAAGGCGGCGATGGCCAAGCTCGGCGAGGCCGAGCAGCACGCGCTGCGCGAGCGGCAGCGCAAGTGGATCGCCGAGCGCGACGAGAAGTGCGTCGCCGATCCGGATGGCGGCCAGGCCGAGCGCGTGGATGCGGCCGAATGCCGGCTGGAAATGACCGCGCACCGCGCCGACGAACTCGAAGCGCACTGATTTCACCCCTGTATCGAACCCGACGCGCGGCGCTTTCCACGCCGCGCGTCCTGCCAAGGAGAACGCGATGAGCGACAAGGATTGGGAACTGGGACAGACCTCCAAACACTACGAGACCGGCGGCCGCGGCGCGTCGACCGTGTCCTCCGGCGTCGACGACCCGGGCGGCGTGTCCTACGGCTCGTACCAGATGACCTCGCAGACGACGACCCGTGAGGGCAAGGTCATCAACGGCGGCACCGTCGCCGCGTTCGTCAAGGACAGCAAGTACAGCGACGACTTCGCCGGCCTCAAGCCGGGTTCGGACGCGTTCAGCGCCAAGTGGAAGGAACTGGCCAAGAACGACCCCGGCTTCGGCCAGGAACAGCACGACTACATCAAGCGCACCCACTTCGACAAACTGGTCGACCGGCTCAAGGACAAGGGCATGGACCTGTCCGACCGCGGCCCGGCGGTGCAGGACGCGATGTGGAGCACCGCGGTCCAGTACGGTCCGGGCAGCGACAAGAAGCCGGGCGGGTCCGGCGTGTTCCTGCGCGCCATGGAAGAGAAGTTCGGCAAGCAGGCGGATCTGTCCAAGATTTCCGACAAGGAGATCGTCAGCGCGGTGCAGGACTACAAGGCCGAGCACGTCAAGGAGCTGTTCCCGCGCGTGCACAAGCAGAAGACCCTGGACTCGCTGGAGAACCGCGCCGAGAACGAGAAGGCCGACCTGCTCAAGCTGGCCGACCTCGGCAAGACCGTGGCCAAGCCCGGCGAGCAGCGCGACGGGCACACCGCGCCGAAGCCGCACGACGGCCATCGCGAGCCGGCCGCGCACAACGGCGTGCTGGCGCGCAATGCGCAGGGCGAGGCGGTGAAAGGCCTGCAGGAGAAACTGGCCACGCTCGGCTACCTGGAGGCCAAGGATGCGATCGGCACCTACGGCCCGAAGACCGAAGCGGCGGTGGAGAAGTTCCAGCAGGACCAGCACCTGAAGGGTGTGGACGGCAAGGCCGGCCCGGAGACGCTGGGCGCGATCGACCGCAGCGTGCAGCGGCAGCAGGGCGTGGAGCAGTTGCGGCGTGACAGTCCGCTGTTCGACCAGGCGGTCGCGCAGCTGGAAAAGCAGGGGCGCAACGGTGGCTACGGCGACCGCGAGTCCATGCAGCGTGCGGCCGGACAGTTGGCGTTCGAGGCCAAGGTCAGCGGCATGTCGCGCATCGACGACCTGGTCGCCAGCACCGATGGCCGCGGCATGATCGCGGTGCAGCGCAATCCGGAGAACGCGCACGACGTGCATCGCGCGTATGTCGACCGTCAGCAGGCGGCGACCGTGCCGCTGGAGCAGAGCCAGCAGCAACTGGCGGCCGAGACCCAGCGCCAGGCGCAGGAGCGGCAGGTGCAGGACCAGCAGCGCACCCAGACCCAGTCGCAAGCCCCCGGGCGCTGAGTCGCCCCGCGCAGGGCGGTCATCGGCACGCGCCGCTGGCCGCCCTGCCTTGCGCAGTTCGCATCGCGCGTCGTTGCAGGCGCGCGGCAGGACAGCGGCCGCGGCCATGGCCTATGCTGCACACATGCCGCATGACCGCTTCTGCCGCCACCTTTCTCCGTCGCGCCCCGGGCGCCGGGCTGGCGCGCTGCGCGCAGTGGGCCTGACGCTCGCGTTCGCCGTCGTGCCTGCTACGTTCGCGGTGGAACCGACCACCTCACCGGCGACCACGCCGGAACAGGCGGGACTGGTCGACGTGCACACGCTGGCGCCGGACATCGCGATGGACATCCGCTACGCCGGCCACGACAACTTCACCGGTCGCCCGGTGCCCGGCTACCACGCGCCCAAGTGCTATCTGCTGGCGCCGGTGGCCAAGGCCCTGGCGCAGGTGCAACGCGACCTGCAGGCCAAGGGCTACCGCCTGCAGGTGTTCGACTGCTATCGGCCGCAGCGCTCGGTCCGCGCCTTCGTCGCCTGGGCGCGCGATCCGCAGGATCAGGTCGCCAAGGCGCGCTACTACCCCAAGCTCGACAAGGGCGTGCTGCTCGGCGACTACATCGCCGAACACTCCGGCCACAGCCGTGGCGCCACCGTCGATCTGGGTCTGCTGGACTGCCGCCAGGGCGCTTGCCGCGCAGTGGACATGGGCACCGGCTTCGACTTCTTCGACCCCAGCGCGCACACCGACACGCCGGCCATCGACGCCACCCAGCGCGGGCATCGTCAGCAGCTCCTGAAGGCGATGGCCGCGCGCGGCTTCGTCAACTATCCGATGGAATGGTGGCACTACACCTTCCAGCCCGAGCCCAGCCCCGGCGTCGCCTTCGACGTGCCGGTGCGCTAGCGCCTCCTCGTCTTCGCCACGGACCACCCATGACCGGCACGCACCAGTTCGTCGACCTGCAATGCCCTTACTGCGGCGAATGGATCGACGTCGCCCTGGATCCGTCGGTGGACGTGCAGCAGTACGTGGAGGACTGCCAGGTGTGCTGCAAGCCGATGCTGATGACGGTGCGCTGGGACGAGGACGGCGCGCCGGTGGTGAGCGCGATCGCCGAAAACGCCAGTTGATCCGCGCGCCGGCGCGGTGCCTCGTACGCCGATGCGCGACAGCCTCTAGACTTGCGGCCTTGCCGACCGAGGACACCCGATGAACCTGCCGCTGCACTTCGGCCTGCTGGGCTCGCTGGAAGCCGGGCTGATCGCCTTGGCGGTCGGCTTCCTGGTGTATGCGCTGTGGCAATGGCTGGGCCGGCGGCTGGGCTGGTCCGAGGGCCAGCAACTCGGCGGCGCCTGCCTGATCGCGGTGGCGGTGTCGGCCGGGATCGACTGCTGGAACCTGTTCTACACCAGCATCGTGCGCCTGGAGTCGCCGCTGTACGCGCGCATCGCCTTGGCCAGCATCCACGATCCGGACGAACTGGGCTCGCGGGTGGTGCTGGAAGTGGCCGGCGCCCTCTCCGGCGTGGCCCTGGCGTGGGTTGTATTCAGGGCGCGTTCAAGCGAAAACGCCGGCGACGGCGGTCACGAAACACGCTGAAACAGACGTTTTCTTTCTGCAATCCAAACGTCTTGAATGGTCGCCTTACCGCGTGCTCACCGATCCCTAACCGGCGCAGTAGCGTGCTGCGCGCACGCCGTGGTTAACGAAGCGTTTTGCGGCGAATTTCGACAGGGAATGGATTCAGTCTGAGACCGGCACGGTAGCGCCGTGTTCCGGAATCGACCGGACATGCCACACCGAGAGAGCCAAGGAGAATCCACCCATGAACATTCGCACCCGCACCCCGCTGATCGGTACCGCCGCCCTTCTCGCCGCCGCGCTGGCCCTGCCGGCGTTCGCCCAGGACGCGCAGGCCGATGCCGCCGCGCAGGCGCAGACGCAGTCGTCCACCAGCGCCACCGGCCAGAGCGGGCAGGCCGGCGCGGCCTCCGGCGGCGCCCAGACCTGGGCCGACGTGGACGCCGACAAGGACGGCGCCATCAGCAAGCAGGAGGCGCAGGTCAACGCCGGCCTCAGCCAGATCTTCGCGCAGGCCGACGCCAACCACGACGGCAAGCTGACCCCGGACGAGTACAAGGCCTACGTCGCCAAGCAGCAGGGCGGCGCGGCGACCGGCAGCGACAGCAACGGCGGCCAGTAACCGGAGCGGTACCGGCACGGCGGTCGCGCGGCGATGAGGACGCGCGCCGCCTGGCCGGGGCCGACCCTGGTGCACCACGAGCCTCGTGGTGCACGCTGACGCTTCACCACGACGGCGGCCTTGGGCCGCCGTCGTGCGTTGTGCTGCAGGGCAGTGCCTGTCGTCTATTGGTCGGCGACCCGCTGCTATGCTTGGCGGATGATGCCGACACCTACCGCCTTGCGTTCCTCTCCCATCGCCCTGGTCGGCTTCGACGGCGACGACACCCTGTGGAAGAGCGAGGACTATTACCGCGACGCCGAGGCCGCGTTCGAAGCCATCCTCGGCCAGTACCTGGACCTGCAGGACGCCGGCACCCTGCAGCATCTGCTGGCGGTGGAGCGCCGCAATCTCAAGGTCTTCGGGTATGGCGTGAAGGGCATGACCCTGTCGATGATCGAAGCGGCGATCGAGCTGACCGAGGCGCGCATTTCCGCGCACGACATCGGGCGCATCGTCGAGATCGGCCGCGCCACCCTGCAGCATCCGGTGGAGGTGATCGCCGGCGTGCGCGATGCGGTGGCGGCGATCGCGGCCGAGTTCGAGATCGTGCTGATCACCAAGGGCGACCTGTTCCATCAGGAAGCCAAGATCGCGCAGTCCGGCCTGGGCGAGCTGTTCCCGCGTATCGAGGTGGTGTCGGAGAAGGATCCCAAGACCTACGCCAAGGTGCTGTCCGAGTTCGGTATCGGCGCCGAGCGCTTCGTGATGATCGGCAACTCGCTGCGCTCGGACGTGGAGCCGGTGATCGCGCTCGGCGGCTGGGGCATCCATACGCCGTACACCACCACCTGGGCGCACGAGGCCGAGCACGGGCTGTCGGCCGACGAACCGCGCCTGCGCGAAGTGGCCGCGGCCGCGGACTGGCCGCAGGCGGTGGCCGATCTCAACCGGCATGCGGCGAGCCTGCAGCGGGGCTGAGCCGCTGCCGCGTCAGGCGGCGTGGCGTACCGGCCTCTGGCCTTGTCGCGTAGGAGGGGCTTCAGCCGCGACACCGCCGAGCCTGCGGTGCACATCCCTGCCAGCTTGCCGCGCTGACAGCGCCCACTGCCTCCGGCAGAATCGACGCATGCCTCCGCTTCCGTCTCCTGCCGGTCTGTTCCTGTGCGCTGCCCTGTTGGCTGTCGGCCCGGCCATGGCGCAGGGGACGGTAGCGCCCGCGCGCGCCCCTGCCTTCGAGAGCGGGGAAACGGCACCGGTCGAGGTGCCCGGTACCGACGATGCCTGGATCGATCGGCAGTTGCTGGACATCGACCGCTACGCCGCGCGCTACCCCGACAGCTTCCTGGACGAGGTGGCGCGCTACGCGCAGATGCCGCGAGGCTATGCCGAGGTGCTGCTGCGCGAGCGGCGCTGGCCGCCGCGCGATGTCTATGTCGCCGCGTTCCTGGCCAAGGCCGCGGGACGGCCTTACCGCGAGGTGGTGCGCGCCCGCACCGCGGCCGGCGTCCCTGCCGGCTGGGCAGTGGTGGCGAGCGACATGGACGCGCCGCCCGGCTCGCTGGCCTACCGCGCGCTGCGCCATGCCATCGTCGCCAGCTACGACCACTGGGATCGGCCGATCGTGCTGGACGCGCTGTTGCGCCGGCAACTGGGCGACCGCGCCGCACGCGATCGCGCCGCGGCACAGCCGCAGGACGGATCCACGCGTACGCAATAAGCGCGGTGCAGCACAACGACACAGAGCGGCCGCCTGCACGTGCGCCCATGTCGTTGCGCGAACGTCCCGTTGCCCTGCACGGCATGCAGGCACCGGTATGCATCAACGTCAGCGCACACAAGCCCCTCTCCCCCCGGGAGAGGGGTTGGGGTGAGGGTCGGGGCGCGCAGCGCCCCAGGCAGTTTGGGTGCACAAGGCTGCGCCCGGATCCTCATCCGCCCCTGCGGGGCACCTTCTCCCGGCGGGAGAAGGAGACAGCGGTGCCGGCCACTCGCGTGCCGCACCGGTACGCGCCGCGCATTCATCCGCACTGGCCGCGCCGCCGCCACAGCGCGAGAATAGGCGTTCTGCCGGTCCTGCCGCCGGCGCCACCGCCGTCCCGGACCGCCCGATGACCAATGCCTTCGTTTCGCCCGACGCTATCCGCAGCCTGTTCGCGCAGGCCATGTCCGACATGTACCGCACCGAGGTGCCGCTGTACGGCACGCTGATGGAGCTGGTGGCGCAGGTCAATGCGCAGACCCTGGCCGCGGACCCGGCACTGGAGGCGCAGCTGCAGCGCAACGACGAACGCGCGCGCCTGGACCAGGAGCGGCACGGCGCGATCCGCGTCGGCACCGCCGAGGAACTGGCCACGCTGCGCCGCCTGTTCGCGGTGATGGGCATGGCGCCGGTCGGCTATTACGACCTGTCGGTGGCCGGCGTGCCGGTGCACTCCACCGCGTTCCGCCCGCTGGAGGCGGCGGCGCTGGCGCGCAATCCGTTCCGCGTGTTCACCTCGCTGCTGCGGCTGGAGCTGATCGAAGACCCGGCGCTGCGCGAGCAGGCGGCGCAGATCCTCGCCAAGCGGCGCATCTTCACCGACGGCGCGCTCGCGTTGATCGCGCAGTGCGAACGCGACGGCGGCCTGGCCGACGCCGACGCGCAGCGCTTCGTCGCCGAGGCGCTGGAAACCTTCCGCTGGCACAGCGACGCGACCGTGAGCCTGCCGACCTACCGCGCGCTGAGCGAGGCGCACAAGTTGATCGCCGACGTGGTCAGCTTCCATGGCCCGCACATCAACCACCTGACCCCGCGTACCCTGGACATCGACGCGGCGCAGGCGGAAATGCTGCGCCGGGGCATCGATGCCAAGGCGGTGATCGAAGGCCCGCCGCGTCGCGCCTGCCCGATCCTGCTGCGCCAGACCAGCTTCAAGGCCCTGGAGGAAACCGTGCGCTTCCCCGCCGGCGCGGACGACGCCGAGGCCGGCACCCACACCGCGCGGTTCGGCGAGATCGAGCAGCGCGGGCTGGCCCTGACGCCGAAGGGCCGCGCGCTGTACGACGCGTTGCTGGAACGCGCACGCGCCGCCGACGGCAGCGCCGGTGCCGACTACGCCACGCGCCTGCAGGCGGCCTTCGCCGATTTCCCGGACGATTACGCCACCCTGCGCCGCGAGGGCCTGGGCTACTTCCGCTACGCACTGACCGACGCCGGTCGCGCCGCCGGCGCCGAGGCCCTGGCCGGAAAGCCGGCCGAAGCGCTGATCGCCGACGGCCTGGCCAGCGCCGACCCGATCGTCTATGAGGACTTCCTGCCGGTCAGCGCCGCCGGCATCTTCCAGTCCAACCTCGGCGGCGGCGAACAGCGCGCCTACGCCGCGCACGCCAACCGCGCCGCGTTCGAGCAGGCGCTGGGCGCGACGGTGCACGACGAGTTCGCCATCTACGCCGGTATCGAGCGCGATTCGCTGGAGGCGTTGGCGGGTTGACAGCTGTGTTCCTGTTGTCAACGGCGGTAAGACAAGGACGATGTCCGACGTCGTGGCTACTTGTCTCTGGATGTCCGAGGTTTGGTTGCACCACCAATGATGTCGCCTGATTTGAAACTGCCGGCGTCACTGGTAAGGGTTTCACTTGACGGTACCGTCGATTGGTATCAGTATTTGAACCGAAAACCGGCCGTTTGCAGGTGACATATAAGCGGGGCTTGCCCCCCACCTGCATCCGGCCATCTTATTGCCTAGGGAGATGGGCATGCATCGGCGCTTTGCCGTCCTGCTGGATGCGGGATTCGTCAAAAGAAAATTGAAGTCAAGCGGTGAAGTTTCCGCCAACCGCATACAGCAACTTGTAGAGGCAATTCGCAAGCACGAATGCCTTCAGGATTGCCTTCTGCATCGCGTCTACTACTACGACGCTGCGCCACTTGGAAGATCGGTTGAGCAGCCTGTCACTGGCGAGGTCATCGAGTACGACAAGACGCCTGTGTTCCAATCCAACGTGGCCTTGGTGAGGGATGTTGCCAAGCTTCCCCATTTTGCGCTTCGTCAGGGCGAATGCAGCCACGATGGTTGGATGGCAAAGTTCAAGTCGCTGAAGAGCGCGGGGAACTACGATGCCGGGTCTGACACGTTGAAGCTGAAAAGCTCGGACCTGAAACCGGTCATCAAGCAAAAAGGCGTGGACATGCGTATCGGCATGGATATCGCTGCCTTGACTCTAAAAAAGCATGTGGAAGTCATCGTACTTGTCACGGCAGACAGTGACTTCATTCCTGCAATGAAGTTTGCGCGTCGGGAAGGCGCGCAACTCTATTTGTTCAGTCTCGGCCATGGAACAAAAGAGGATGTGGTCGAGAACGCAGATCTTATGATTGTGTCGACAGCTAAATCTCTGATGGACGCGCTGGCGGCATGACCGGTTCCGCGCCTCGGAATTCGAAACGGATGGCGCGAGGTGCTGTGCTCGACAAGATCTAGGTCGCGCGCCGCGCTCCCGCCGGATTAACCCGCGTAACGCGCCTTCAGCATGGCATACGCCGAACGCAGCGCCAGTGCTTCGCCACCCGCCGGGCGGCCGGGGCGGTCGCTGTCGTTCCAGGCGTACACGTCCAGGTGTGCCCAGGCCTGCCGCGCCGGCACGAAACGCTCCAGATACAGGGCGGCGGTCACCGCGCCGGCCATGCGCGAGCCGGCGTTGGCCAGGTCGGCGACCGAGCTGGTGAGGTAGCGCAGATAAGGACGCCACAGCGGCATGCGCCAGACCGGGTCGCGGGTGCGCTCGCCGGCGGCGATCCAGGCCTGCGCCAGCGTGTCGTCGTTGCAGAACAGTGCCGGCAGATCCGGACCCAGGGCGATGCGCGCCGCGCCGGTCAGCGTGGCGAAATCCAGGATCGCGTCGGGGCGCTGCTCGCCGGCGTAGGCCAGCGCATCGCACAGCACCAGGCGGCCTTCGGCGTCGGTGTTGTCGATCTCCACGCTGGTGCCCTGACGGGTGGCGATCACCTCGCCCGGGCGGAAGGCGTTCGGGCCGACGGCGTTTTCCACCGCCGGCAACAGCACGGTCAGCCGCAGCGGCAGGCGCTGCGCCATCACCAGCCCGGCCAGCGCCAGCGCGTGTGCGGCGCCGCCCATGTCCTTCTTCATGTTGCGCATGCCGTCGGCCGGCTTCAGGTCCAGGCCGCCGGTGTCGAAGCACACGCCCTTGCCGACCAGCGCCACGTGCGGATGCGCCTCTTCGCCCCAGCGCAGCACCAGCAGGCGCGGCGCGCGGTGCGAGGCGCGGCCGACCGCGTGGATCGCCGGGAAGTTCTGCTCCAGCAGCGCGTCGCCGACGATGCTCTCGAACTGCGCGCCGTGTTCCTGCGCGATCGCGCGTGCGGCCTCTTCCAGTTGCTCCGGCCCCATGTGCTCGGTCGGCGTGTTGACCCAGTCGCGCACGCGCAGGCTGGCCGCGATCAGGTCGCACACTTCGGCCTGCGGCGTGGCCAGCAACTGTGCCGGCAGCCGCGGCGGTTGCTTGTAGCGGGCGAAGCGGTAGCTGCCCAGGCCCCAGCCCAGGTGCAGGGTCGCCAGCGTGTCGGCGTCCAGCGCGCTGTCCACGCGCCAGGTGCTGCCGGCCGGCAGCGCGAACGGCGCATGCGCGTAGGCATACGCATCGCCGCGATCGCCAACGCCCAGCACCGCGGCCGCCACGCCGTCGGCACCCGGCAGCAGCAGCACGCTGCCCGGCGCGGCCATGAACTGCTGGGTGTCCATCCACGCCACCCACGCGGGCGATTGCGCCGCGCGCCATTCGGCCAGGTGCTCGCGGTCGAGCACGTACAGCGGCAGCGCATGGGTGGAGGCGTCGGTGAAGCCGGTCGGCAGGGACATCAGCGGATCCTTGGAAGAGGGAGAAGACCGGTGGGCGAGAGGGCGCGGATCAGGCGCGCGCCGCGTCGGCCGGCTGGGTCGCGTCCAGCCAGTCGGCCAGGCCGGTGAGGGTGTCGAAGTGCAGATCGGGTGGGGTCGGCGGATGCCAGGCCTGCGCCTCGCGGTTGATCCAGCAACCGCGCAGGCCGGCCTGCATCGCACCGACCACGTCGATCTCGATATGGTCGCCCACGTGCAGCACCTGTGCGCAGGGCAGGCCCAGGCGCGCGCAGGCGGCGCGGAAGATGCCCGGGTCCGGCTTGGCCGCGCCGTGTTCGCGGGCACTGAGCTGGAAGGCGAAATGGTGGTCCAGGCCGATCGTGGCCAGGTCGGCGTTGCCGTTGCTCAGCGCCACCACCGGCACGCGCGCGGCGATGCGCTCCAGCGCGGCGATGCTGTCCGGGTAGCACTCCACCTGATTGCGCGCGGCATGGAACACCGCATACGCAGGTTCCAGCAACGCTTCATCGGCGCCGCTGTCCTGCAGCGCACGGCGCAGGGTCAGCCGACGCAGTTCGCTGAGGTCGTGGTGCAGGTGCGGATGCGCGGCGAACACCGCTTCGCGCAGCTGCCGCATCGCCGCGACCGGGAAGCGCGCGGCGGTGGCCGGGCTGTGCTGCAGCAGCCAGTCGTGCAGCACCTGCTCGATGCGCGCGCCGATCGGTGCGAACGGCCACAGGGTGTCGTCCAGATCCAGCGTGATCGCGCGGACGGGGAAGGAGGGCATGGAAGTCACCGGCGCATTTTACGCCAAGCGTCGCCGCCGCCGCGGGCCGGGCCCGGTAGACAGCACTCGCGCGCTTCCGCCAATCCCCAATCCCGACTCCCCAAACCCGGCTTCACTCCAGCAGCCGCGCCCAACGCTGCATGCCTTCGACCCGCGCCAGCACCATTTTGATGCACACCAGCAGCGGCACCGCCAGCAGCAGGCCGATCATGCCCCACAGCCAGCCGAACAGCATCAGCGCCAGGATCAGCATCAGCGGCGAGATCGCCATGCGCCGGCCGAGCACGATCGGCGTCACCACCTGGCCTTCCAGGGTGTGCAGCGCCAGGTACAGGATCGCCGGCAGCGCCGCGCTCAGCGGTTCGCGGAAGGCGACGAAGCCCATCAGCAGCATCAGCACCGCGCCGATCAGTGGCCCCACGTAGGGCGCGAAATTCAGCAGCGCCACCACCGTGCCCCACAGCAGCGCTTCCTGTGGCGGAATGCCCAGCAGGATCAGAATGCCGGCGAAGATCAGGCCGACCAGCGTATTGATCACGGTGATGGTCAGGACGTAGCGCGAGACCTCGCGTTCGATCGAGCGCAGGATCTCGGTAGTGAATTTCTGTTGCTGGCGGCTGGGCAGCAGCGCGATCGCATGGCGCTGCAGGTTTTCGCCGAACACCATGAAGAAGAACGTCAGCAACACCACCGCCAGCGCGGAGGCGGCCACCCGCGGGGTCCGCACCAGCGCCTTGTACGGGTCGTCCATCTGCGTACGGATCACCTGCACGCGGCGTCCGCTCTCGCCGCCTGCGGCGCGGGCGAAGTTCTCCGCGGCCTGGTTGGCCTGCTGCATCGGCTTGGTCAGGTCGCGCACCTGGGTGGCCAGATGGCGCAGCTGTGCCGGCGCCTGCTGCGCCCACTCGGCGGCGGGGCCGGCCAGTTGCACGGTCAGCGTCGTCGCCATTGCCATGCCCGACAGCAGCACCAGCAGCGCGGCCAGGAAGCGCGGCAGGTACAGCCGTTGCAGCATGCGCAGGATCGGGTTGCCGACCAGGGCGAAGAAGGCGGCGAGCAGGATCGGCAGGATCACGTCCTGCGCGGCCCACAGCGTGTAGCAGACCGCCAGGGTGGCCAGCACCACCAGCGAGATCGGTCCGCGCGGGCGTGGAGCGGGCGGCGGCGGCAGGGGGCCGTGCGGGGCGTCGTCGGCGACGACCGCGGGATCGGGAACTGTGCTCATCGGACCTGCGATGCGGTGGCCGCGGCGCGCGCCGCAGTGCACGCGCCGAACGGCGTCGAAAAGGAAGCGAAGTGTAGGCCGGATCGTGGCCGGCGCGATATCAAGGCGGCGTGGCCGCCGCGTGCGCGCGGCGTGGCGGCCCAGGCCAGCCACGCGCCGATCCCAGGAACGTCAGTCCTTGCCCTGGCGCTCGGACAGGTCGGTGGCCGCTTCGGCCGCGGCGGGTTGCCCGGGGCGCGAGGCCATCGGCGGCCGCGGCGGCTGCGGGCGGACAGCGGATGGGGGAACGGGTGCAACGGGAGGCGGGGCCTGGGTGGCGGCATCCACGGCCGCATCCTGTGCGGTGTCCGCCGCTTCCTCGGCATCGTCGGAGGCGCGCTCGGCGTCATCGGACGCGCTCTTGGCGGTGGTGGCGTTGATCAGGCTGGAGAGCGCGCTGAGCATCTGCAGCCAGCGCGCGCCGCCGAGCTTGCCGACCACCGCCGCCGGTTCGGCGCGACCGACCAGGAAGCCGGTGCCGAGGCCGACGATCACGATCCGCCACGGCGTCCAGCCTTCGCGCCAGACCTGCTGCAGGGTCGTCCAGTGCGTGCGCACCTGCTCCTGGCGTCCCTCCAGCACCGCTTCGGCGCGGGCGATGCGGTGCTGCAATTGCCGCAGGGTCATGGCGTGGCCTCACGCTTGGCGACATCCTCGTCGCCGTCCTCGTCGTCGCCGCCAATGCCCAGCTTGGCCAACTGGCGGCGGGTGGCGTCGAGCTTGCTCATGTCGAAGTAGCGCAGCGCCTGCCAAGCGCCGAGCGCGGTGACCACCAGGCTGAAGGCGGCGGTCGCCGAGATCGACGCCAGCCACGACCAGCCCATGCGCTGCAGCAGGGCGATCATCGCGCCCATCAGCAGCATCCACGCCGACGCGCCGAACGCCACCGACACGGTCAGCCACACCAGCGCCCGCGCCAGGGCGGCACGGGCCAGGGCGAAGTCCGCGGCCACCAGCTTGCGCAGCGCGCGGCCGGTGTCCAGGGTGGCATTGAGTCCTTCGCGCCCGGCCGTGCCGAGCGCGCGGAAGGATTCCTCCAGCGACGGTGCGGCCGCGGCGTCTGCCGCGGCGCCGTCGGTGCGGGCCTGCTCCTCGCTCACGCGCGGCTTACTTGTCGCCGCCGCTGCGCGCCAGCTTGGCGATGATCCAGCCGGTGGCGAAGGCCACGCCGAACGAGGCCAGCGGACGCTCGCGGATCAGTTCGGCCGCGCTGTCGATCAGGTCGCGGCCCTTGTCCAGCAGCACGTCCACCTGCTCCTTCGCCGCCGCACCGCCGAACTCGGCCGCCGCCAACCCGGACAGCGCGCTGTCGGACAGCTCGGCCTTGACGTTGGCCTTGCCCAGCTTCAGTTCTTCGCCGGCGGCACCGGCAGCGCCCTTGATCGCGTCGCCGGCGTAGCTGGCCGCGGACTTCAGGTGCGCGCCGGCTTCGCTCAGGTTGTCCTTGAGGTTCTCGGTATTGGTCGGGCTGGCATTCATGGGCATGTCTCCTCTGGGGTTTGGGGGCCTGCCGTCCGCCGATGCGGACGCTGCGCAGAACGGGGCGACACCAATACCATCGGCGGGGTGTACGGGGTGTTAGCTCGTCGCCGCAGGCAGTGCGCCATAGTGTCGGCGCTCGCCGCCGAGCGGCCAAGTCCCGGAGTGACTGTCATGCACGCGTACGGCAACCGGAGCGGCCATGCCGGGGTGGTCGCCTACGACAGCGGCCCGGACTGGATCGTGCTGCGCTTCGCCGACGGCGCCACCTACCGCTACGACCGTCAGCATCCCGGCCTGCTCCAGGTCATGGAGATGCAGCGCCTGGCCGCCGCCGGGCGCGGTCTCACCACCTACTTGAGCCAGCACGTGCGCGACGATTACGCCGCGCGCCTGGACTGAGCGCGCCGGCTCACTGCATGACCAGGTCGGCCTGCGCGCCGCCACGCACCACGCGCAGCACCAGTTGCGCCGGCTTGCGCGCGAAATTGGCGCGGTAGCTGGCCAGGTCGGCGAACTCGCCGACCGAGGCGGCCACCACGATGTCGCCGCTGGCCAGGCCGTTGCGCGCCGCACGGCTGCCCCGCGCCACGTTGCCGATCAGCACGCCGGAGATGCCGGACTGGCGCAGCGATTCGGGCAGGTCGGCGAAGGTGGCGCCGCTCAGCCGCGGATCCAGCGACTCGCCGCTGATCGCGCGCGGCTGTTCCTTGAGCGTGGCCTTGAGCTGCAGCGGCTTGCCGTCGCGGCGCACGTCCAGGGTGACCGTGCTGCCCACCGGCTGCAGGCCCTCGTAGTTGTGCAGCGCCTCGGCACTGTCCAGGCGCTCGCCGTTGGCGCCGGTGATCACATCGCCCGGCTGCAGCCCGGCGGCCGCGGCCGCCGAGCCGGCCAGCACCCGCGTCACCAGCGCCCCGCGCGGCGCCGACAGGCCCAGGCCCTGCGCCATCTGCGTGGTCAGGTTCTGCGTCTCGATGCCGAAGGTGCCGCGGATCATCACCCCGTTGTTCTTGATCAACTGGTCGACCACCGCGCGCGCCAGGTTCGACGGGATCGCCAGGCCCAGGCCGATGTTGCCGGCCATGCTGCCCTGCGGGTTGAAGCTGGCGGTGTTGATGCCGACCAGTTCGCCGCGCAGGTCCACCAGTGCGCCGCCGGAGTTGCCGGGGTTGATCGAGGCGTCGGTCTGGATGAAGTTCTGGTAGCCCAGGCCGCGGATGCCGTTGCGGCCCATCGCCGAGACGATGCCGGAGGTGACGGTCTGGGTGAAGCCGAACGGGTTGCCGATGGCCGCGACGAAATCGCCCACGCGCAGCTTGTCGCTGTCGCCCAGGCGGATCTCGGTGAGGTTGTCGGCCTTGATCCGGATCAGCGCGATGTCGGTGTCCGCGTCCGAGCCCATGAACTCGGCCTTGAAGCTGCGCCCGTCGGCCAGGGTCACCTGCACGTCGTCGGCGTTCTCCACCACGTGGTGGTTGGTCAGCACGTAGCCGTTCTTCGCGTCGATGATCACACCCGAACCCAGCGACTCGTTGATGCGCTCCTGCGGGATGTCCGGGAACAGGCGGCGCAGGATCGGGTCGTTGAAGAACGGATTGCGCACCCGCACGACTTGCTTGGTGTTGATGCTCACCACCGCCGGCATCACCTTCTGCAGCATCGGCGCCAGCGACGGCAGCGGCTCGCCGGCCACCGCGGACGGCAGGCGCGCGGCCCCGGACAGCGGCGGCGCCGCGACCGGCGCGGCCTCGGCGCGGTTGTCCAGTTGCGCATTGATGGCGGTGGCGGCGAAACCGCCGAAGGCAGCGGCGGCGGTCAGGGTCAGCAGCGTGGGCAGCGGTCGCATGGGGTCGGTTTCCGGGGAACACGGGAGACGTGGGGCAGATGGGCGCGCGTGCGCGTAAATCAAGATGAACGCGCGGCGTTTAACCGCCAGTGAAAGCGTTCCGACGCCGCCTGCGCAAGGCCGCCACGGCACCCCGCGTGCACACCCGCTCGACGGCACGTGATCGGCGCGCGACGACGTTGACAGTCGGCCTGCCCGGCGTTAGCGTTCACGCTTGCATTAGCCACTACATGTAGCGGTATCGATTCGGTACGGCACTAGAACTAGGGTTTTCTTCACCAGGACTTCACATCCAGGGGCGCGCTCGGCGGTGCATGACGGGACGGTGACAGGGGACGTCGCGGAATCAGGGGATTTTTGATCGGTCGAGGGCAGGCGCCGCGTGCGCTGCCGCGGCCGTCGCTGCCGTGCAGCGCAAGTGCGATATAGACAAGACACACGGCGGATGACCACCCATCCGCCCCATCGGGACAGGTTCGAGGAGAACACAGCAGAATGAGTACGGTGCGCCTGGAAGTCGTCCAGACCGGATCCAAGCACGACCCCATCCCGATGCAGCCGGCGTCGCAGGACATCTGGGACAAGAAGTATCGGCTCAAGACCAAGCAGGGCGATCCGCTGGATGCCGACATCGACGGCACCTACCTGCGCGTGGCCCGCGCGCTGGCCGACGCCGAGGTCGGCGAGGAGCAGCGCGCCTACTGGTTCGAGCGCTTCGCCTGGGCGCTGCGCCGCGGCGCGATCCCGGCCGGGCGCATCACCTCCAATGCCGGCGCGCAGGAACACAAGCCGGCCACCAGCACCATCAACTGCACCGTGTCGGGCACCATCACCGACTCGATGGACGGCATCCTGGAGAAGGTCCACGAGGCCGGGCTGACCCTCAAGGCCGGCTGCGGCATCGGCTACGAGTTCAGCACGCTGCGCCCGCGCGGCGCGTTCGTGGCCGGCGCCGGCGCCTACACCTCCGGGCCGATGTCGTTCATGGATATCTTCGACAAGATGTGCTTCACCGTGTCCTCGGCCGGCGGCCGCCGCGGCGCGCAGATGGGCACCTTCGACGTGTCCCACCCGGACGTGAAGGATTTCATCCGCGCCAAGCGCGAGGACGGGCGCTTACGCCAGTTCAACCTGTCGCTGCTGATCACCGACGGCTTCATGCAGGCGGTGGAGCAGGACGCCGACTGGCCGCTGGTATTCCCGGTGAACCGCAAGGAAGAGGCCGACGTCGACCTGGCCGACGCCAGCGCCGTGGTGTGGCGCGACTGGCCCACCCACAAGGACTACATCGTGCGCGACGACGGCCTGGTCGCGTGCAAGGTGTACGGGCACATCCGCGCCCGCCACCTGTGGGACATGATCATGGTCTCCACCTACGACTACGCCGAGCCGGGCTTCATCCTGATCGACCGCGTCAACGAAATGAACAACAACTGGTGGTGCGAGAACATCCGCGCGACCAACCCTTGCGTGACCGCCGATACCTGGGTGCAGACCGCCGAGGGGCCGCGTCAGGTCGCCGATCTGCTGGGAACGCCGTTCCTGGCGCGGGTCGATGGCGGCGACCATGCCACCGGTGCGGAGGGTTTCTTCAAGACCGCGCACAAGCAGGTGGTGCGACTGCAGACGCAGGAAGGTTACGCGCTGCGTCTGACCGCAGACCACCGCGTGCGGCGCGTGGTGCGGCAGACCCGCTGGTCGCTGGACACCCAATGGTGCCAGGCGGACCAACTGGTCGCAGGCGACCGGGTGCTGCTCAACAATCACCGTGCCGGTGCGGAGTGGGGCGGCGCACGCAGCTATGAGGAGGGTTTCCTCCTCGGCATGCTGGTGGGCGACGGCACGCTCAAGCAGGACGCCGCCGTGTTGTCTGTCTGGCCGCAGGCCGCCGCCGTCAATGCGGCGCCGCTGGCACCGATGGCGCTGATGGACGAAGCCCTGCGCTGCGCGCGCAGCCTGCCGCACCGTGCCGACTTCGCCGGCTGGAGCGAGGTGCGCGACCGTGGCGAGTACCGCCTGAAGTCGGCCGCCTTGCGCGATCTGGCGCTGGAGCTGGGCCTGCGTCCGGGCGACAAGGCGATCACCCCGGCCGTCGAGAAGACCTCCAGCGATTTCCATCGCGGCTTCCTGCGTGGCCTGTTCGACACCGACGGCTCGGTGCAGGGCAGCCAGGAGAAGGGCGTCAGCGTGCGCCTGGCACAGTCCGACCTGGCGCGGCTGGAGGCAGCGCAGCGCATGCTGTTGCGGCTGGGCATCGCCTCGCAGATCTATCGCGACCGGCGCCCCGCCGGCACCGCGTTGCTGCCCGACGGGCACGGCGGCACGCGTGCCTCCGCCACCAAGGCGCAGCACGAACTGGTCGTCAGCGGCGACAACCTCGATGCCTTCGCCCAACGGGTGGGCTTTGCCGACACCGCCAAGGCCAACCGCCTCAAGGCGCTGCTTTCCGGCTACCGTCGCCAGTTGAACCGCGAGCGCTTCGTGGCGACCGTGCAGTCAGTGGCCGCCGATGGCATCGAAGACGTCTACGACGTGCAGGTCCCCGGCATCAACACCTTCGACGGCAACGGTCTGCACGCCCACAATTGCGGCGAGCAACCATTGCCGCCCTACGGCGCCTGCCTGCTCGGCTCGATCAACCTCACCACCTTCGTGCGCGAGCCGTTCACCGAGCGCGCCCGCTTCGACTGGGAGGAATACAAGGAAGTGGTGCGGGTGTTCACCCGCATGCTCGACAACGTGGTCGAGGTCAACGGCCTGCCGCTGCAGCAGCAGCGCGACGAGATCATGCGCAAGCGCCGCCACGGCATGGGCTTCCTCGGCCTGGGCTCGACCATGACCATGCTGCGCATGAAGTACGGCAGCGCCGAGTCGTGCGAGTTCACCGAGTCCATCGCCCGCGAGATGGCCGTGGCCGGCTGGGAGACCGCGCTGTCGCTGGCCAAGGAGAAGGGCCCGGCGCCGATCATGCAGGAGACCTTCGAGGTCACCGCGGCGATGCTGCGGCAGCGCCCGGAGATGGTCCGCGACGGCTGGCGCGTCGGTGAGCGCATCGAGGGCCGGCTGCTGCACGCCAGGTACAGCCGCTACATGCAGCGCATCGCCGAGGTGGCGCCGGCGCTGGTCGAGGAACTGGCCGAAGTGGGCGCGCGCTTCACCCACCACAGTTCCATCGCCCCCACCGGCACCATCTCGCTGAGTCTGGCCAACAACGCCTCCAACGGCATCGAGCCGAGCTTCGCCCACCACTACAGCCGCAACGTGATCCGCGAGGGCAAGAAGAGCAAGGAGAAGGTGGACGTGTTCTCCTTCGAGCTGCTGGCCTACCGCCACCTGGTCAACGCCAAGGCGATGCCGTTCGCCGAGGACGCCGCCGCGCGCCTGCCGGACTACTTCATCGCCGCCGACGACATCCACCCCAAGGAACACGTGGACGTGCAGGCCGCCGCGCAGAAGTGGGTGGACAGCTCCATCTCCAAGACCGCCAACGTCCCCACCGACTATCCCTACGAGCAGTTCAAGGACATCTACCGCTACGCCCACCAGCAGGGGCTGAAGGGCTGCACCACGTTCCGCTTCAACCCGGCCGCCTTCCAGGGCGTGCTGGTGAAGGAGGCGGACCTGGAGAACACCACCTACCGCTTCGAGCTGGAAGACGGCAGCGTGGTCGAGGTCAAGGGCAACGAACAGATCGAATACGACGGCGAGATGCACACCGCCGCCAACCTGTTCGATGCGCTGAAAGAAGGGTATTACGGCAAGTTCTGACGCCGTCCCGTCTCCCCTTCGCGCCGGCGGAGGGGAGGGCGGCGGTGGAAGCCCTGGAGCGCGGCACGCCGCGCTTCCCCAACGCTTCCCCACCGTCCGCCGAATGTCGCCGTTTCCGGCTCCCCGCTTCGCTGCAATCGGTATAGCATCGCCCGCGTGACATAAACACTGACACCCTGAGGAGGGTTTTATGAGCAATGGGAATGGCGTCACGGCGACGCTGACGCAGGTCGCCGAGAACGTGAAAGAAACCGCCACCAACGTCGGCGAGACCATCGCCGCCACCGCCAGCGAGGCCGTCGCCAGCGTCAAGCAGACCGCCGAGACCGTGCAGAAGCGCGTGCAGGACCAGGTCGCCAAGACCCGCAAGGCGGTAAAGAAGGCCGAAAAGGCCGTGGCCAAGCGCGCCGAGAAGGCCGGCAAGGCGGTCAAGAAGACCGTCGCCAGCGCGCGCAAGAAGCTGGAAGCGGCCAAGGCCAGCGCCCAGGCCGAAGCCGCCGCGCTGAAGAAGAGCGCCAAGAAGACCGCCAAGAAGGCGGCAGCGAAGAAGGCGCCGGCGAAGAAGGCCGCTGCCAAGAAGGCCGTTGCGAAGAAGGCTCCCGCCAAGAAAGTGACCGCCAAGAAGGCCGCCGCCAAGAAGGCCGTTGCCAAGAAGGCCGTTGCCAAGAAGGCAGTGAAGAAAGCGGCGAAGAAGGTTGCAGCGAAGAAGGCCGTCGCCAAGAAAGCGGTGAAGAAGGTCGCCAAGGCGGTCAAGAAGAGCACCGCCAAGGTCGCCAAGAAGAGCGCCGCCGTGAAGAAGACCGCCGTGCGCAAGGCCGCCGGCAAGAAGGCCGCGGCCACCCGCGCCAAGAAGTAAGCCGTCCCGTCGCACCCTCTCTCCCGTGCGCGGGAGAGAGGCCGGGCCCACGCCCGTCCCGCTCCGCCTTCCAGGAACGCACGCCTCATGGCCATCAAGATCGACCAGAAAATCAAGGGCTACGCCGTCGTCACCCCCGAGGACAAGGCGCGCGACGCCGCCGCCGCGGTGCCCGCCTCGTCGATCGACCGTGCCACCGCCGAGGCCGAGGCGCCTGCCGACAACATCATCCACATGCACGAGCGCATCGAGCGCCCGGACGTGCTGATCGGCAGCACCTACAAGATCAAATCGCCGTTGGTGGAACACGCCATGTACGTGACCCTCAACGACATCGTGCTCAATGCCGGCACCGAGCACGAACTGCGCCGCCCGTTCGAAATCTTCGTCAACTCCAAGTCCATGGAGCACTTCCAGTGGATCGTGGCGCTGACCCGCATCATGTCCGCCGTGTTCCGCAAGGGCGGCGACGTCACCTTCCTGGTCGACGAGATGAAGGCCGTGTTCGACCCCAAGGGCGGCTACTTCAAGGCTGGCGGCGTGTACATGCCGTCGCTGGTCGCCGAACTGGGCAGCATCGTCGAAGAGCACATGAAGTCGATCGGCCTGCTGCACGACCCGGAGATGAGCGACCACCAGCGCGCGCTGATCGCCGAGAAGCGCAAGCAGTACGAAGAACGCTCAAAAAAAAACAGTGAAGTGAGCAAGGCGGTTCCTTCTCCTGCGGGAGAAGGTGCCCGCAGGGCGGATGAGGGTGCGGTGTCCGCCGACTCCACCGCCGACCACGAAGAGGACATCGCCGTCACCGGCGACGGCGCGAGTTTCCCGCCGTCGGCCACGATGTGCCACAAGTGCAATACCAAGGCGCTGGTCATCATGGACGGGTGTGCGACTTGTTTGAATTGTGGGTATAGCAAGTGCGGCTAATTTAAGGTTCGAACTTTATTTTCAGGCTGTCAAGGAATTGCCGCAATTTCTGCGTTAGGAAAGGATTTATATGTGTGCCTGGTATGTAGATCTTTCTGATAAAGAACTCTTTGGTAATGAAATGGCTGAAGATGAAGAGGAGCGACTATTTGCTTCTTACGCATATGAGCGCGAAGAGTTTGGCGCGTTTATAGATTCTTCGACAAAATTAAAGGTTGTTCGCGCCTATAAAGGTGAGGGAAAGTCCGCTTTGCTGCGGTGGACATTTTTGCAGCTTCGCAGGTTCAGTAATGTTGTAGTGCATAATGCATATGCTAATTCAATTTCTCCTGCGGCTTCCAATGAGCAGACTGAGTATATTAGAGCTTGGAAGGAATCGTTTATTAGGGTTGCTGCAGCTGCTATTGGTGCAAAGATCGAATTTAAATTTAGCGATGACGTTCTGTCATTGAGAGAAGAGGCTGAGAGGGGTGGATACTCTGAGCGCGGCTTTATAGGGGCAGTCATCGCTCGCTTAAAGGCGCTTCCTGGCGTTCCTGCGCTCGCCGGGGCTGCAGATCCTGCTGCTGCTATTAAAAGGGTGGCGGGAGCGAATGATCTTCAAGTATGGATGATCATTGATGATCTTGATGAGAATTTTCGTGACGTGGACACGGATTGCCTGAAGGTAACATCTGCTCTGATTGCTATGCGGCAGCTCAGTAATGAGATTCGTGAATTAAGATTTAGAACGTCTATTCGTCCAAGCACTTGGGCAATAGTTAAAAGGAAATATGAGGCGCTCTCTAAGGTCGAGCCATATATGGTGGATCTGCAGTGGTCGCAGCCTCAGCTTGAACAAATGCTCGCAAACAGAGTTAGATCGTACTTGCAAAGGAACAGTGGCTTGGCTGCATCTAGTGGGACTTTAGGTGCGATGAGCTCTAGAGAGTTAGTTTCCAAAGCTTTCGATGATCCTATGCCTTGGGGGAAAAAGGATGTCGAAAAAGGCATGCTGGATGTTATTGATAGTGATAACTCTGAGCACAAAATGCGCTCTCCTTCAGTAGTTGTGGCTAGTCTTTCTCGTTATCGCCCACGGTGGATGGTTGAGCTCTGTAAACTCGCATCTAATAACGCGGTGAAACATGCGCGTAAAAAAATTGGATTGGATGATCTTACTGCCCCGCTCGAAAATTTTGGCAAGACCCGCATCGATGACTTGATTGCCGAATTTAGGGCGCAATGTGAGAAGATTGAGCTATTGATTCAGTCATTTAAGGGTAGGCCGGAAATATTCAAAACAGATGCGCTCGTGAGGCATGTTAAAAATAACCTTGGTGGCCGAGATATTAGGATTGCTGGTATATCGGGGCGTCCCTCTGACGCAGAGATCATTAGGTTTCTATTTCAGATTGGATTTTTAACGGCTCGGCGAGATCTCTCAAATGGAGAGTATCGTCATTATTCTTTTTTTGACGAGCCTGGACTTCTTTCTGATGGAACAAATGACCTGGGAGTTTCCTGGGAGATCCCGTCTTGTTTTCGTCAGGCGTTACAGTTGGCGAATGCGCCTAGACGAATGCCGAGGTAGGAATCGATATCGAGATCAGAATCTTGGTGTTACGCGTTTTTCTTGAGTGCCGGGGTCAGGTAAAAATTTTGAATATCAGCCTCCAGTCCTGACAGCGGGCATAGATGGATCATCGCCGCCGCCACGCGGGCCCAGGGATAGGACGCCAATATGGACTACCGAATCACCACTATCGACGCCCTCGAAACCCTTTACGGCCAACCCGCCGAGCGCGCCGTACGCAAGCAACTCGACCACTTGAACGCCGACTATCAGGCGTTCGTGCATGCGTCGCCGTTCGTGGTGCTTGCCTCGGCCGGGGCGGAGGGACTGGATTGCTCGCCGCGCGGCGATGCGCCGGGATTCGTGCAGGTGCTGGATGCGCGCACGCTGGCGTTGCCGGACCGGCCGGGCAACAACCGCGTCGATACGCTGCGCAATCTGCTGCAGGACCCGCGCCTGTCGCTGTTGTTCCTGATCCCCGGCATCGGCGAAACCCTGCGCGTGAACGGTCGCGCCGAGATCCGGGTCGATCCGGAGCTGCTGGCGCGGTTTGCGGTCGGCGAGCGCTTGCCGCGCAGCGTGATCGTGGTGCACATCGAGGCGGTGTACTTCCACTGCGCCAAGGCGATCGTGCGTTCGCAGCTATGGGATCCGACGCGGCATCTGCCGCGCGATCGCCTGCCCAGCCCCGGCACCCTGCACGCGCATCTGGCCGATGGCGCGTTCGACGCCGACACCTACGATCGGGAATTGCCGCAGCGCACCCGCGACGCGTTGTACTAGCGCGACCGGATCGGATGTGCCGGCAGCGCGTCTGCGCCGCCGCGCGGCGTTGAGCGGCATGCCGCCGGATTCGGCCATCGATGTCCCCGGTCACGTCGCCCTGCTACGGTGCGCCTTGGTTGCAAGGCGGCGACGCCCTTTTCCGGGCACTTGGCGAACGACAGGGGAACGTGGATGCGGGAACGTGGGGCGCCATCGGGCGGTTGGGGCGAACTGCTGCTGGTGGTAGCGGTGGCGTTCGGGTTGCCGATCTATGGGAGTGTGCAGGCGGTGATGGCGCCGGTGGTGGAGCCCGCGTTTTCCGACGCGAGCCTGTGGGGCATGGTGTTCTACGAGTTGCTGGTGCTGGCGTTGTTGCTGCCGACGCTGTGGTTCCGCGGCTGGACGCCACAGGCATTGGGGCTGCAGTGGCGGGCGCGCGACCTCGGCGTGGGCCTGGCGCTGCTGGCGGCCTGCCTGGTGGCGACCTATCCGTTGAATCTGTTGAACGCCAGCGTGGCGGCCGAGGTGAATCCGTCGATGGACGCGATGGTGGCCGGGCCGCTGTCGGCGGGCGTGGTCGTGCTGGTCTCGCTGCTCAATCCGATCTTCGAAGAGGTGTTCGTCTGCGCCTACGTGATCCGTGCGCTGGAACGGCGGCACAGTCCGGCGTTCGCGGTGAACGTGAGCGTGGCGATCCGCGCGTCGTACCACCTGTACCAGGGACCGGTCGGCACCATCGCCATCCTGGTGGTGGGGCTGATCCTGGGCTGGTGGGTGGCGCGCACCGGGCGGCTGTGGCCGGCGATCGTG
This sequence comes from Xanthomonas sp. LMG 12461, assembly GCF_009192935.1. Lineage (NCBI taxonomy): Bacteria > Pseudomonadati > Pseudomonadota > Gammaproteobacteria > Lysobacterales > Lysobacteraceae > Xanthomonas > Xanthomonas sp. LMG 12461. The sequence goes on along the minus strand of NZ_NQYT01000002.1, from coordinate 5,394 downwards.
GCGCATGCCGCGCTGGATTTGCTGGGATTGATGGTCTACGTCTGATGCGCTGGGCGCGCGCGCCGGCAGGGTGACGTGCACCGCCTGGTCGCAGCGTCGGCATGCGCGAGCCCGGCCGCCCATTCCATCGACGACACGGCGTCGGCCACCATGCCTGATCACTCCAGCGCCGGTGGTCGCCCGCCCGTTGGCTGGATTCGCGGCGGCGGACTCACCGAAGCGGTCGCTGCCGTAGACAGCTTGATTCCTGAACGGGCCTGCGCTTTCGCGGCTGTACGTCACGCTTTAGAGTCGAACGACAAGGACGTGTCGCCCGCTGGACAACGGGGGAAGGTCCGGGTTCCCGCTGCTCGATCACCTCGCCCACGGCGCAGCGCCGTGCGCGGCGCGCGGCGCGCGGGTCGCAACGCTCTCAGGGGAGAAGCGGGATGGCGTCGACCGAGGATCTGCCAGAACCTCATCCATTGTTCGAGCTGCTGTCGGGCGAGATCAGCGACCGCGAACTGCGTCGCTGCCTGCGCGTGGTGCGCCTGCACCTGGGCATGGACGTGGCGTTCCTGTCGCGCTTCCGCGAGACCGATCGCGTGCTGGATCACGTGGACGGGCCGCCCGATGGGCCGATTCATGAAGGCCAGATCCTGCCGTTCGCCGATGGCTACTGCATGCGCGTGGTGCAGGGCGAGTTGCCGCAACTCATTCCGGATACCTCCCTGGTGCCGGCGGCGCAGTGCATCCCGGCGACGTGGCAGATTCCGATCGGCTCGCACATGAGCGTGCCGATCCAGGTGGGCGGGCGGATCTACGGCACGTTGTGCTGCTTCAGTTTCCTGCCGCGGCACGATCTGGGCGAGCGCGACATCGGCATGTTGCGTGCGTTCGCCGAGATCTTCGCGCTGCGCCTGCACGAGGTGGAAGCGCACAAGCTGGAACGGCAGGCGATGATCGACGAGATCGACGGCGCGCTGGCGGCGGGCGCGCCGCGCATCGTGTTCCAGCCGGTGTTCGCGCTGCAGGGGCTGCGCCTGCATGGGTTCGAGTGCCTGTCGCGTTTCGACGTCGTGCCGCAGCGTGGGCCTGCGCAGTGGTTCCAGCAGGCCGAGCTGGCCGGCGTCGGCATCCGCCTGGAGTTGCACGTGCTGGCCAAGGCGCTGGCGTATCTGCGGCGCTTCCCGCCGCAGTACCGGCTCAGCGTGAACATGTCGCCGGAACTGATCATGTCCGCGTCCCTGGCGGGGCTGCTTGGCGACGACACCGAGGTGACGCGCCTGACCCTGGAGATCACCGAGCATGCCATCGTGCGCAACTATCAAGCGCTGGCGCAGGCGCTGGCGCCGCTGCGCGAGCGCGGCGCGCAGGTGGCGGTGGACGATGCCGGCGCCGGCTACGCCAGCATGCGTCACATCCTGCAGTTGCAGCCGGACGTCATCAAGCTCGACATGAGCATCACCCAGTGCATCCATTGCGACCGCAGCCGCCGCGCGCTGGCCAAGGGGCTGACCAACTTCGCCCACGAGATCGGCACGCGGGTGGTGGCCGAAGGTGTGGAGACGGCGCAGGAACTGGACGCGCTGCGCGAGCTGCAGGTCGATCTGGTGCAGGGGTATTTCCTGTCACGGCCGCTGTCGGAGGATGCGGCGCTGGCCCTGGCGCTGTCCGACGCCGGCTGAGCCGCGGTTCGTCCTTGCAGGCGCGGCGCGATCGATCGAAAGCTTCGCCGATGCAGGCCTGCGGCCGATCACGCGGCGTCCTCTACCACGGCACCACGCGGCCCAGGTAATCCAGGTAGTGCAGGCCGCCGCGGCCGTGGGCGGCATCGATGGTGTCGAGCAGGGGCAAGATGCTGTCGTCGATGGACAGGCGCGCCTGCGGCCCGCCCATGTCGGTGCGCACCCAGCCGCGCGGCTCGGACTTGATCGCATTGGTGCCGGCCTCGTTCATGGCGGCGCAGCCCGACATGCTGCGCGAGCCTGCTTGCAGGTTCGCGCTGCCGGTGGTCACCGAGCCCATCACCGTATCGATGCTGTGGCATCCGCGCCTGGAGCACGATGCGGCGCACCGGTGGCTCCGCGGCCTGTTTCTGTCCGAGTTCCGCTCGCGCGTGCCGCTGCGCTGAGTCGCACAGGCCGTTGCTGTCGGGATGCGATATCGGTACTGGTCCGCCGCCGCGGCGATGCCGCACACTTGCCGGCTCTGATCGAAGGCAGGAACAGGCGATGGCACGGCGATACGGATGGAGCGCGATGCTGGTGGGGCTGGTGGCGTTCACCGCGGCGGCGGCCGGCCCGACCCCCGGCGAATACAGCACCAAGGAAGGCTGGGGCAGCATGCGGGTCACCGACAAGGGTGGGGCGCGCCAGTTCGACCTGTTGTCGGTCGGCGCCAACGGCCACACCTGCTCGCTGTCGGGCACGCTGCAGGGCGACAAGGCGGAGGTGAACGATGCCGGCGACGTGCCGTGCAAGCTCGCCTTCAAGCCGGTGCCGGGCGGGTTCAACGTGGCCGCGCTGACCGAGGAAAGCTGCCGCGACTACTGCGGCATGCGCGCCAGCTTCGAGGGCGACTACCTGCAGTTGCCGGCCGGCTGCACCGCCGCGGCCAGCAGCCGGCGGCGCGAGGCCTATCTGCAGGACTACCGCGGCAAGCGCTACGACAAGGCGCTGGCCGGCATGCAGGCGTTCGCAGGCGAGTGTGGCGGCTTCCTCAACTGGCTCGATCGCGACCGCTTCGCCAACGACCGCGCCATCACGTTGCTGCGCCTGGGCCGGCCGCAGGAATGCCTGGCGACGCTGGACGGCACCCTGGCCGGCCGCAGCCACGACGAGGCCTCGTTCCAGGCGGAACTGGAAAAGCAGAGCACCATGCTGCCGCCCAGCGACTGGGACGCCTACCTGCCGATCGCCAAGTCCACCTGGTTCAACCGCAAGCTGTGCGAGGCGGCCAGGCGCTGACAGACGCTGTGTCGGTGCGGCGCGCCGATGGCCGCTGCACCGGGGGCCGTCCGCCGCTGCGAGACGCGGCGCGGTGACCATGGATGTGCTGCGGTTGGCGTGCGACGCGAGAGACGCCCAGGCCCCTGGCGCCGTCCCATGGCCCGCTGGTCGCCGGGGCGGCGTGGCGTCGCCGGTTGCCGTGGCCGCGGGCGACTGCGCATACTTCCGGCGATCAATGGCGCGTTGGACGCCCTGGAGCAAGGATGATCGATCGACTGCGACGCCTGTTGTCCCGCACCTCGCCACGCGGGGCCGATACCACCCACGAGGCTGCAGCGCCGGAGCCCGCGCCCGAGGCGCAGCCGCGCCATGCACTGCAGCAGCTCTTGCTGCAGGTGCTCCAGCGCGAGGGGCATGCGGCGACCCTGCACGACGAGGTGGTCGTGCTCGGCAACGGCCTGCAACTGCTCACCGAATTGGTGGATCTGGCCGAGCTGCGCAAGGGCGTGCGCACGGCCAGCTGCATTCGCGTGCATCACCGCAGCCTGTTCCCCGACGGGATCGTCGAGTTCCAGCATTCCATCGGCGAGGACACCGACGCGAGCCTGGCTTCGGGCTTCACAACCTGGGCGCGCACCGATCTGGTGGCGCTGTCGGAGGCGGTGGCCGCGCCGGCCGATGCGCGCTGCATGACGTTGCAGATGGAGTTCCCCGCCTCGGCCACGACCGAGTCGGCGCTGCGGCGCACGGTGGTGCTGGGGCCGGTGGCGCACATGAATGGCGACGCCGCGCGGGCCGCGGCGGGCGAGGACACCGAACACGCGTTCTGCCCGTGCTGCCTGTTCACCAACAGCCTGGACGCCTTGATGCCGTTGCTGCAGCGGGATCAGCGCATGCTCGGCATCCGCCTGTTCGCCTCGCGCGACGCCGACGGCGAGGTGGCGGCCGACTGCCGGGTCAATGGCGAGGACTTTTCCGACGGCGTGGCCTGCCTGCGCCGTTACGCCGAGAGTTGGCCAGCGCTGGGCGCCATGGAGTTCCGCAAGCAGTACGCGGTGGTGCGCCTGCCGGAGCCGGTGGCGCCGGACACCGCGCACTGACGCGTCATCGCGCGTCGCCGGAGCGCGTGCGCAGTGTTGGGCAGCGGCGGTTTAGGCCGCCGCAGCGGCATCCGCCGGCGCGCTGGGCAGCGCCGACGCCACGATGCCGTGCAACTGCGCAGCCAGCGCCTTGCGGTCGCTGCCCGGCGCCACCGCGAGCGGTGCGTGGAAGGTCACCCTGACCACCGCACCGGACAGGCGCAGGAAGTGCGCGACGTGCGCACCGGCCTGCATCTCGCCGTAGAAAGCGTAGGCATCGCGATCGCCGCCTTGCGCGATGGGGTGCCCGTCGACGCTGCGCACGTCCAGCGTGAACGGCTGCAGCGTCCACTGCCGCGCGCCCGGGTCGGCGCTGAGGAACAGCGAGAACAGGCTGGACTTGAACGGCGCCACCCGCTCGCCGGAGGAGGTGGTGCCCTCGGCGAACAGCACCACGTCGTGATCCGGGCGCAGTTGCGCCGCCACGGCGGCGGCCACCGCGGCCGCATCCTGGCGGCGCCGGCTGATGAACACGGTCTGCGCCAGCGCGCCGATGTGGCGCATGCCCGGCCAGCGTTCCATATCGTTCTTGGCGATGAAGCGCGCGCGCAGCAGGCTGCCCAGCACCACGATGTCGAAGTGGGAGATGTGGTTGCCGACGAACAGCGTCCCGCCCGCGTCGCGCGGCGTGCCCACCACCTCGACGCGAATGCCCAACGCGCGCCGCAGGCAGCCGAACCACAGCCGCGGCAGCACGAACGCGGCGCGGCCGCGGGTGAAGCGCATCAGCAGCCACTGCGTGGGGATCAGCAGCACGCTGGCCGCGATGCAGACGGCGAGTCGGACGATGGCGCGCACGCGGCCAGTCGGGGCGTCTGCAGCATGTCGAGGCGAAGCGGAAGGCATCGGGATCGCAGGTGAGGGCACGGTCGGCACGCGCGGCGGCGCGCCCGCGGCGATGGTAGCCGAGGCGTGTGTACTTGAGCATCCACGGGTGGCCTGCTGGCGGTCCGGCGTGCTGTCTGCTCCGCGCGTCGCGGCTGAAGCCGCTCCCACAGGGACTGGCGATGTGCTGGCTGGGGGCACTGTGGGGGGACTTCAGTCCCGACTGCTTTCAGGAACGGATGGCTGGCCTGCTTCGTTCGTCGCGGCTGAAGCCGCTCCTTGTATCTGGACATGTCGCCCCTAAACAGGCGTCATGTCTTCCGACTGATCATCGGAGGAGGTGCGGGAGGTCCAGTCGCTCCTAAAGCTTCGAGCTTGCATCGCAGATCGGCTCCGCCCTCCACATGCTGGCCCTTGTGTGTCCGAACGGTATCCAGAGTCCGCCCCCGGGCGTGAACTCGCATCGACAAGGCAGGACCGGGCCCAGCGCCGATCATGAC
>NZ_NQYT01000019.1:0-65968 GCF_009192935.1 Xanthomonas sp. LMG 12461 | reverse complement strand
CCCCGCCCCCCCCCCGTCCCCCCCCCCCCCCGCCCGGGCGGGGTGCCCCCCCGGGGGGGGGCGCGCGCCGGTGGGTGCCCCGCGGGGAAAGCCCCCCCCCCCCCCCCCCCCCCCCCCCCCCCCCCCCCCCCCCCCCCCCCCCCCCCGCGGGCCCCGGGCACCCCCCCCCCCCCCCCCCCCGCGAACCCGCCCCCCCCCCCCCCCCCCCCCGCCACTCGGTCACCGCCATGCCGTAGCGCTCGCCGTAGACGCGGGCGATGTTGCTGCTGATGCGGTTGGACAGCACGCTGATCCGGTACGGCAGGAACCGTTCCAGATCCAGGGAGGGCGAGTCGGGCGTGGGAGCGGGCGTGGCGATCGTCATGCTGCATTGCACCTTGCTGGTGGTTTCACTTGTAACTATAACGGAGGATACTACGGTCCATTCTCGCGAGTCTGGCGCCCGTCCGCATCCGAAATTTCGGCCCGGCCGCCGCGACTCCCCCCTCCAGGAGACGCGTCATGAATGCACAAGCGCAGCATCCGTCGCAGCCGACCAACCTCGGCATGCAGGTCACCACCTTCGAGAACCCGATGGGCATCGACGGTTTCGAGTTCGTGGAATTCGCCGCGCCGGCCGGGCAGGGCGAACAGTTGCACGCGTACTTCCGCAGCATGGGCTTCACCGCGGTGCTGCGCCATCGCCAGCGCGCGATCACCGTGTACCGCCAGGGCGGGGTCAACTTCCTGGTCAACGAGGAACCGGATTCCTTCGCCGCCGATTTCGCGGCCGCACATGGTCCCTGCGCCTGCGGCTTCGCGATCCGCTTCCGGCACCCGGCCGACGACGTGTTCGCCAAGGTGCTGGAGAACGGCGGCGAAGCGATCGCCGACAAGGCCGACACCCGCGCGGTGCCGGCACCGGTGGTCAAGGGCATCGGCGACTGCATGCTGTACCTGGTCGACCAGTACGGCGAGAAGGGCTCGGTGTACACCGAGTTCGAGCCGGTGCCCGGTGCCGAGCAGCATCCGGCCGGTTTCGGCCTGACCTTCATCGACCACCTGACCCACAACCTGTACTTCGGCAACATGCAGCGCTGGTCGGACTACTACGAGCGCCTGTTCAACTTCCGCGAGATCCGCTACTTCGACATCAAGGGCGCCAAGACCGGGCTGGTGTCCAAGGCGATGACCGCGCCGGACGGCGTGGTGCGCATCCCGCTCAACGAATCGTCCGATCCGAAGAGCCAGATCAACGAGTACCTGGACGCCTACCGCGGCGAAGGCATCCAGCACATCGCCTGCTTCACCGACGACATCTACGAGACCGTGGAGCGCATGCGCGCGGCCGGTGTCGAGTTCCTGGACACGCCGGACACCTATTTCGAGGTGATCGACCAGCGCATCCCCAATCACGGCGAGGACGTGGCGCGGCTGGCGCGCAACAAGATCCTGATCGACGCCGACCTGGAGACCAAGCAGCGCAAGCTGCTGCAGATCTTCACCCAGAACTGCATCGGCCCGATCTTCTTCGAGATCATCCAGCGCAAGGGCAACGAGGGCTTCGGCGAAGGCAACTTCCAGGCGCTGTTTGAGAGCATCGAGCGCGACCAGATGAAGCGCGGGGTGCTCTGAGGGCAGATGCTGACAGCGCAGCGCGGAGAGTCCGGACAGCGGCATTAGCCCCTCTCCCATCGGCGACCGAAGGAAGTCCCTGTGGGAGAGAGGGGTTGGGGTGAGGGTACGGTGGGGTCATGACGATCAAACCGCCACTACCCACATCGACACTGGCACACGCACGCCACCTACGTCGCACCATGACCGACGCCGAGCGCGCGCTATGGCGTTGTCTGAGAAGCGGACAGTTGCAAGGTGCCAAGTTCCGGCGTCAGTACCCGATCCCACCGTATGTCGCAGATTTCTGTTGTGTGGCGGCAAAGCTGATTGTCGAAATCGACGGCGCGCAACATACCGAACCATGCGATGCCACAAGAACGCATTGGCTGGCATCGCAAGGCTGGCGGGTCATGCGCTTCTGGAACAATGACGTACTGCTTTCGATCGATGCCGTGATCCAGGTGATTTGCGACGCCACTGGGTCGCCGTACCCTCACCCCAACCCCTCTCCCGGTGGGAGAGGGGCTTGATATCCAAGGCTCAAGCATATGCATGACCATCATCGCTACATGTCCGGCTTCGGCAACGAATTCGCCACCGAGGCGGTGCCCGGCGCGTTGCCGGTCGGGCAGAACTCGCCGCAGCGCGTGGCCCATGGCCTGTACGCCGAGCAGTTGTCGGGAACCGCGTTCACCGCGCCGCGCGGCGCCAACCGGCGCAGCTGGCTGTATCGCATCCGGCCGGCGGTGATGCACGGCGGCTTCGTCGCCTACGACCGTGCCGGCGCGTTCCACAACGACTTCCAGCGCGGTCCGGTGCCGCCGGACCAGTTGCGCTGGAGCCCGTTGCCGCTGCCGGAGACGCCGGTGGACTTCGTCGATGGCCTGTACACGATGGCCGGCAACGGTTCGGCCGAAGCGCAGCATGGCGTGGCGGTGCATCTGTATGCGGCTAACGCGTCAATGCAGGGCCGGTTCTTCTACAACGCCGATGCGGAACTGCTGTTGGTCCCGCAGCTCGGGCAACTGCGCCTGTGCACCGAACTGGGCACGCTGGAAGTGGCGCCGCAGGAGATCGCGGTGATCCCGCGCGGCGTGCGCTTCTGCGTGGAACTGCCCGACGGCCCCGCGCGCGGCTACGTGTGCGAGAACTTCGGCGGCCTGCTGCGGCTGCCCGACCTGGGGCCGATCGGCGCCAACGGCCTGGCCAACCCACGCGACTTCCTCACGCCGGTCGCCGCCTACGAGGAAGACGAGGGTGCGTTCGAACTGATCGCCAAGTTCCAGGGCCATCTGTGGCGCGCGCCGATCGGGCATTCGCCGCTGGACGTGGTCGCCTGGCACGGCAACTACGCGCCGTACAAGTACGACCTGCGTCGCTTCAACACCATTGGCTCGATCAGCTTCGATCATCCCGATCCGAGCATCTTCACCGTGCTGACCGCGCCCAGCGACACGCCCGGCACCGCCAACATGGATTTCGCGATCTTCCCGCCGCGCTGGCTGGTGGCGCAGCACACCTTCCGGCCGCCGTGGTTCCACCGCAACGTGGCCAGCGAGTTCATGGGCCTGGTGCACGGCGTCTACGATGCCAAGGCCGACGGCTTCGCCCCTGGCGGCGCGTCGCTGCACAACTGCATGAGTGGGCACGGCCCGGATGCGGCCACCTTCGACAAGGCCTCGCAGGCCGACCTGTCGCGCCCGGACGTCATTGCCGACACCATGGCCTTCATGTTCGAGACGCGTGCGGTGCTGCGCCCGACCGCACAGGCGCTGGACGCCACGCATCGCCAGCGCGACTACCAGCAGTGCTGGCAGGGCCTGCGCCGGCACTTCCGCGCGCCCTGAGCGGGTGCCGGCGCGGTCGCGCCACTCAGGCTGCTGCCGGGACTGCCGCTGCGACGCACGGCGGCGCTGCCCGTCAGGCGGGCTCCGCCGCGGCCGTCAGCGCGCCGTGCAGCGATGCCGGCAGGATCTCCAACACGCGCTCGCGGATGCGCTGCGCGTAGCGCTCGGAGGTCATCTCCGGCATCGCGCGCAGCGCCAGCGCGATCGCGCGCAGGGTGTCCTGCTCCTCGCGCGCGGCGCGCAACTGCAGCTGCAGGGCAGGCGAGGCCGGATGCCGCTGCAGTTGCAGCAGGTCCAGCAGATACATGCGTGCATTGAGCAGGGCGCGACGCGGGTCGGCCGGTGGTGGTGGCGCGCTCGCGGTCACCGTTGCGGCGGCGACGCTGCGCCCATCGTCCAGGTAGCCCTGCTCCAGCAACCCCTGCACGATCGCATCGGCGCCGCGGCCGCCCAGCGTGGCCAGTTCATCGACGCTGCGCTGGCCGTCGGCCAGGATCAGCACGCGTCGCTGGCGCATGTCCAGCGGCGCATCGTGCGATTGCAGTGCCGCAAGGGCGAGGGCGGTCTTGCGCGGGTGCATGGCGGCGGGGTCGGTAGGCGCGCAGCATGGCGCGCAGCGGTGAAATGCCGATGACAGGGGCGATGCGTCGGCGTGTCGGTGCCGGCAAGCGGCACGCCGTCGACGTGGTCGAACGCCTGGTCCGGGACGCGGTGCTCGGCCGCGCATGCCTGGCAGTGGGTCGCCGCTGCCGTGCAGGGCGAGGGCATGCACGCTAGCCTATGCGCTGGTCCAGTGAGGAAGTGCGATGAAGCCGATTCAACCAGGCGTGGCGGTGTTGCTGCTCGCGCTCGCCGCCTGCGACCGGCAGCCGCCCGCGCCGCCGGCCGCGCCTCCCGCACCCTCTGCGCCGGCTCAGGCGCAGACCGCGGCACCCGCCACGGCCGACGACGGCGCCTTGCCGCCGCCGGACATCGACCAGCCCGATAGCGACGTGCCGCCGGCACAGGCGCCGGCCTCGGCGCTGCCGCCGGAACTGGCCGCGGACGACCGGCAACTGGCCCGCATCGATGGCTACGGCGACCTGCGCCTGGGCATGCCGGCGGCGCAGGCACGCGCCGCCTGGGGCGGCGAGCTCGACGGCCAGCCCAGCGCCGGCAGCAGCTGCTACGTGCTGCGTCCGCGCTGGGCCAAGGGCAACAACCGGTTCGGCCTGATGATCGAAGGCGACAAATTGGTGCGCTACGACGTGCGCACCCCCAAGGAGACCGCGCCCGGCGGCGGCAAGGTCGGCATGGACCTGGCGCACCTGCGCGCGCTGTACGCCGGTCGCGTGGAAGAGCAGCCGCACAAGTACGTCGAAGGCGCCAAGATGCTGCGCGTACGCGGCGAGCCTGGCCAGCCTGGCGTGCTGGTGTTCGAGACCGACGCAGCCGGCAAGGCCGTCGCCTGGCGCGTGGGCCTGCCGCCGCAGGTGGATTATGTGGAGGGGTGTGGCTGAGAAGCCGGGAATAGGGAATCGGGAGTGGGGAATGGGAAGAGCATGAGGGTCGAGTGACTGAGGCAACTGGTGCCGCTTTCGCCTCAGTGGCGCATGACCGCTCTTTGCTCCTCGCTTTTCCGATTCCCCATTCTCTATTCCCGATTCCCGGCCGTCAGGCCACCCGCAGCTGCCGCCGCTCGCGCCGCCGCTCGCGCCGGGCGTACCAACGTTCGCGCAGGCAGGAGAAGATCACGTACAGCGCCGGGGTGCTGAGCAGGGTCAGGCTCTGCGAGATCAGCAGGCCGCCGATCATCGCGATGCCGAGCGGGCGGCGCAGCTCCGAGCCTTCGCCCAGGCCCACCGCCAGCGGCACCGCGGCCAGGATCGCCACCATCGTGGTCATCATGATCGGGCGGAAGCGCACGATGCAGGCTTCGCGCGCGGCCTCCAGCGGGGTCTTGCCGTGTTCGCGCTCGGCGACCAGGGCGAAGTCGATCATCATGATCGCGTTCTTCTTGACGATGCCGATCAGCAGCACCAGCGCGATCATCGAGATCACCGACAGCTCGGTGCCGGTGACCCACAGCGCCAGCAGCGCGCCCATGCCGGCGGCCGGTAGCGTGGAGAGGATGGTCACCGGGTGCACCAGGCTCTCGTAGAGCATGCCCAGCACGATGTAGACCACCACGATCGCGGCCAGCACCAGCACCAGCATCGAGTTCGGCTGCAACTGCACGCCGAAGCCGCCGCCGTCGGCGATACGGATGTCGCCGGGCATGCGCAGCCCGGCCACGGTGGCGGCGATGATCGCATCGCCCTCGCCGGTGCTCACGCCTGGCGCCAGGTTGTAGCTCAGGTCCATGGTCGTGTACTGGTTCATGTGCGTGATCTGCGACGGGGCCAGACCCGGCACCTGATGCGCCACCGCGGTCAGCGGGATCATCGTGCCGTTGCGGGTGGGCACGTAGATGCGGTTCAGCGCCGCCGGCGTGGCGGTCTGGTCCGGCAGCGCGTTGACCACCACGCTGTACTGGTTGAGGTCGGAGTAGATGGTGGAGATCTGGCGCTGACCGAACGCGCCGTACAGCGCGCCGTCGATGGCGCCGATCGACACGCCCAGGCGCGCGGCCAGGGCGCGGTCGATGACGATGTTCTGGCGCAGGCCGGCGTTGTCCACGTCGGTGCCGACGTCGCGCAGCTTGGGGTTCTGCTTCAGGGCGGCCTGCAGCTTGGGCAGCCATTCCTGCAACTGCGCGTTGTCGTTGCCCTGCAGCGAGACGCGGTACTGCGCGCCCTGGCTGGTGCCGCCGCCACCGTCGCTGGGCAGGTCCTGGATCGCGCGCAGGCGCAGTTGCAGGTCGGGGTAGCGGTCGGCCTTGGCGCTGAGCCGCGCCAGCACCTGCGCGGTGGTATCGGTGCGGCCTTCGTCGCGGCGCTTGAGTTCGATGTTGAAGCTGGCGCTGGAGCCCTGGCGGCTGCTGCCCAGGCGCGCGCCGACGATCTTCACCGCCGGGTCGGACATCAGCATGTCGGTGATGCGGCGCTGGCGGTTCACCATGTCGGCGAAGGACACGGTGGCGCTGGAGGTGGCGCGGCCCCAGATCAGGCCGGTGTCCTGTGCCGGAAACGAGCCCTTCTTGACCGCGCCGGCCAGGAACACCGTGGCCGCGATCAGCAGCAGCGGGGTCAGCGCCAGCAACAGCGCGTGGCGCAGCGAGAAGTCCAGGGCCACGGTGTACACGCGCAGCATGCGATCGTGCATGCGCTCCAGCCAGGCGCCGAAGCGGCCGGGTTGCTCCGGCTCGGCGTGCGCGGACAGGAAGCGGCTGCACAGCGCCGGGGTCAGCGTCAGCGAGACCACCGCCGAGACGCAGATCGCCGCGACCAGGGTGACGGTGAACTCGCGGAAGAACACCCCGATCATGCCGCTGGCGAACAGGATCGGAATGAATACCGCCACCAGCGAGGCGGTGATCGAGACGATGGTGAAGCCGATCTCGCGCGCGCCGGCCAGCGCCGCGTCCAGCCGCGACATGCCCTCGTCGAGGTGGCGCATGATGTTCTCGATGACCACGATCGCATCGTCGACGACGAAGCCGATCGCGATCACCAGCGCCAGCAGGCTCAGGTTGTTGAGGGTGAAGCCCATGACGTACATCGCCAGCGCCGCGCCGGCCAGCGACAGCGGCACGGTGGCCGCGGCGATCAGCGTGGGCGCCAGCCGGCGCAGGAACAGCGCCATGGTCAGCACCACCATCGCCAGGCTGATCATCAGCGTGGCCTGCACCTCGTTGAGCGAGGCGCGGATGGTCGGGGTACGGTCGAAGTACGCCGTCATCTTCGTGCCCGGCTGCAGGTAGGTGCGCAGCATCGGGATCTCGGCCTTGACCCGGTCCACCGTCTCCACGATGTTGGCGCCGGCGCGGGTGAACACGTACATCACCACCGCCGGCTTGCCGCCGAACCAGGCCGCCTGGTAGGCATCCTGCTGGCCGTCGTAGACGTTGGCGATGTCGCGCAGGCGCACCGCGCGGCCCTGTTGCTGGCTGATCACCACCTGGCCGAAGTCGGCGGCCTTGGCCACCGCGTCGTTGGCGACGATGGCGGTGGTGGTGGCGCCGTCGCTGAGGAAGCCGGTGGGCGAGGTGACGTTGGCCGCGCGCACCGCGTTGCGCAGGTCGTCCGGGGTCAGGCCCATGGCGTTGAGCGCGCGCAGGTTCACATCCACCCGCACCGCCGGCGTGGAGGCGCCGCCGATGTCCACCGAGGCCACGCCGCTGATCTGGCGCAGGCGCTGCGCCAGCAGCGAATCGGCGACGTTGTACAGCTCGTCGGCCGACTGCGTGTCCGAGGTCAGGGCGATGGCGATGACCGGATCGTCGTTGGGATTGGCCTTCTGGTAGCGCGGCGTGGCCAGGCCGGAGGGTAGGTCGGCCTGCGCGGCGTTGATCGCGGTCTGCACGTCCTGCGCCGCCGAATCGATGTTGCGGCTGCTCTGGAACACCATGAACACCTGGCTGTTCCCCTCCGAGCTGGAGGAGCGCATGGTGTCGATGCCGGGCACCTGGCCCAGGTGCCGCTCCAGCGGCGCGGTGACCGTGGCGGCCATGGTCGAGGCATCGGCGCCGGCCTGGCTGGCCTGCACGAAGATCACCGGGATCGAGATGTTCGGCAGCGCCGCCACGCCCAGGCGCAGGTAGCACATCATGCCGATCACGAACAGGCCGATGGCCAGCAGCGCGGTGCCGATGGGACGGCGGATGAAGGGCGCGGAGATGTTCATGGGGCCGGGAATGGGGAATGGGGAATCGGGAATCGCAGTACGCGCTCTGTGTCAGTCTTTCGAGGATCCGGCACGGAGTGAACGAGTCGGCAGCGTGCGGACTCGGCGCTTTCCGATTCCCGATTCCCGATTCTCGAATCCCGGCCTCTCACGCCCTTCCCTCCGCCGCCGTCGCCTGCCGCGCCGCACGCCGCTCGCGCCAGCGACGCACGCGCTCGGAGGCGCGTTCCATGTACAGGTAGATCACCGGGGTGGTGTACAGGGTGACCAGCTGCGACAGCAGCAGGCCGCCGACGATGGAGATGCCGAGCGGGCGGCGCAGTTCCGAGCCGATGCCGTCGCCCAGCGCCAGCGGCAGTGCGCCCAGCATCGCCGCGGCGGTGGTCATCATGATCGGGCGGAAGCGCAGCAGGCAGGCGCGGCGGATCGCGTCGTGGGCGTTGGCGCCTTCGCGGCGCGCGTCGATCGCGAAGTCGATCATCATGATCGCGTTCTTCTTGACGATGCCGATCAGCAGCACGATGCCGACGATGCCGTCCACCGACAGGCTCAGTCCGCACAGCATCAGCGCCAGCAGCGCGCCGACGCCGGCCGGCGGCAGCGTGGAGATGATCGTCAGCGGGTGGATGTAGCTCTCGTAGAGCACGCCCAGCACGATATAGATCAGCACCACCGAGGCCAGCAGCAACCACACCACGTCGGTCTGGCTGCCGGTGAACTCGGCGGCCTTGCCGATGAACTCGGCATGCAGCTGCGGCGGCAGCTGCAACTGCGCGCGGGTTTCCTCGATCGCCGCCACCGCCTGCGACAGCGAGTAGCCCTGCGCCAGGTTGAACGACACGGTGACCGCCGGCAGCTGCTGCTGGTGGCTGACCACCAGCGGCGTGGTCGATTGCTTGGCCTCGGCCACCGCCGCCAGCGGCACGGTGCCGCCGCTGCCGACGGTGATGCCGGTGTTCTGCGCGCCGATGCCGGTGGCGGTGGAGGAGTTGCTGGAGGTGGTCTGGCCGAAGCTGGTGGCATTGCTGGCGGTCAGCGCGCCGCTGCCGTTGCTGGCCACCGCCAGCTGGTTGAGCAGCGCGGTGCTGGTGCGGAACTCCGGCGCCACTTCCAGCACCACGCGGTACTGGTTGAGCTGGGTGAAGATGGTGGAGATCTGGCGCTGGCCGAAGGCGTCGTACAGCGTGTCGTCGATGGTCTGCATCGGCACGCCGAGGGTGCTGGCCTTCTCGCGGTCCACGTGCAGTTCCAGCGCACGGCCCTGGTTGGCCAGGTTGTTGTCCACGTCGGCCAGTTCCGGGCGCTTGCGCAGCGCTTCGGTCAGGCGCGTGGCCTGGGTCGCCAGTTCGGCGCTGTCCACGTCCGAGAGCGAGTACTGGTATTCGGTGGCGGCCACGCGGGTGTCCAGGGTCACGTCCTGCACCGGCTTCAGGTACAGGGCGACGCCGGGCAGCCCGGCCACCGCCTTCTGCAGCCGCGGCAGCAGGTCTTCCAGGCTGTCGCGGTCGCTGCGCGGCTTCAGCACGATGCTCAGCTGGCCCTGGTTGAGGGTGGGGTTCATCGAGCCGGCGCCGATGAAGGCGGCCACGCCGGTCACCGCCGGGTCGCGCCGCAGCGCCTCGGCCACCGCCTGCGTGCGCTGCTCCATCTGCGGGAACGCCACGTTCTGGTCGGCCTGGACCACGCCGGTGATCAGCCCGGTGTCCTGCTCGGGCAGCAGACCCTTGGGGATCACCACGTACAGCAGCACGGTCAGCACCATGGTCGCCAGCGCCACCAGCAGGGTGAGCTTCTGGTGGCCCAGCACCCAGTCCAGGCTGCGCTCGTACACGCCCACGGTGCGCGACCACAGCGTGGTCTTGCCGGCCGCCGCGGTGCGCTCGTGCGCGTCCTCGCCCTCGGGCAGGGCGTCGGGCTTGAGCAGGTAGGCGCACATCATCGGCGTCAGCGTCAGCGACACCAGCATCGAGATCACCACCGCGATGCTCAGCACCCAGGCGAACTCGTGGAACAGGCGGCCGGTGACGCCGGGCATCAGGATCAGCGGCAGGAACACCGCCACCAGCGACACGGTCAGCGACAGCACGGTGAAGCCGATCTGGCGCGCGCCGATCTCCGCGGCCTCGCGGCCGCTCTTGCCCTGTTCGATGTAGCGCACGATGTTCTCGATCATCACGATCGCATCGTCGACCACGAAGCCGGTGGCCACCACCAGCGCCATCAGCGACAGGTTGTCCAGCGACATGCCGGCGAAGGCCATCACCGCGAAGGTGCCGGCCAGCGACAGCGGCACCGCCACCGACGGGATCACCGTGGCCCACAGCCGGCGCAGGAACACGAAGATCACCGCCACCACCAGGCCGATGGTCAGGATCAGGGTGAACTTGACCTCGTGCACCGAGGCGCGAATGGTCTCGGTGCGGTCGGAGAACACGTCCAGGTGCACGCCGGCCGGCAGCACGCCCTGCAGCTGCGGCAGGATCGCGCGGATCTGCTCCACCGTCTGCACGATGTTGGCGCCGGGCTGGCGGCGCACTTCCAGCAGCACCGCCGGCTTGCCGTCGGCCCAGGCGGCGAGCTGGTCGTTCTCCACCCCGTCCACCACCTTGGCCACGTCCGACAGCCGCACCGGCGCGCCGTTGCGGTAGCTGATCACGGTGTCGCGGTACTCGGCGGCGCTGGACAGCTGGTCGTTGGTGCCGATGCTGTAGGACTGGGTCTTGCCGTTGAGCGAGCCCTTCGGCGCGTTGACGTTGGTCTGGGTCAGCGCGCTGCGCAGCGCCTCCAGGGTCAGGCCCATGTTCGACAGTTGCGCCGGATTGACCTGGATGCGCACCGCCGGGCGCACGTTGCCGGCGATCGACACCAGGCCCACGCCCGGCACCTGCGACAGGCGCTGGGCCAGGATCGAGTCGGCGTAGTTGTTGACCTCGCGCAGCGGCAGCGTGTCGGAGCTGAGCTTGAGGGTGAGGATCGCCGCGTCGGCCGGGTTCACCCGGTTGTAGACCGGCTGGTAGGGCAGCGAGGAGGGCAGGGTGGACTGGCGGATCGCCGCCTGCACGTCCTGCGCGGCGATGTCGATGTCGCGGTCCATCGCGAACTGCAGCACGATCGTGGACAGGCCGGCCGACGAGTCGGAGGTCATCATCTGCAGCCCGGAGATCTGCCCGAGCTGGCGCTCCAGCGGCGTGGTCACCAGCGAGGCCATGGTGCTGGCGTTGGCGCCGGGATACTGCGTGGTCACCACCAGGCTGGGCGCGTCGATTTCCGGCAGCGCCGACACCGGTAGCTGCCGGTAGCCGAGGATGCCGAGCAGCAGCACGCCTGCCATCAGCAAGGTGGTGGCGATCGGGCGGCGGATGAAGATCGTCGAAAAGCCCACGGGGAAGATCCTTGCTGGTGAGAGTCCGGCGCGGCCAGGCCGGCACCGGGAAAGACGGCGGAATCAGCGGGAGCCGTGGCCCCGTGCCGCGATCGCGACGCAGGGCGGGAACGCCGCCGCCTGCGCGCGATCCGGCCGCCGCCCGCCACGCAGGCGCGGCAGGGCCGTTGCCGCCGCGCGCAGCGTGCGCGGCACGCTCAGCGCGGCCCGCCGCCGCGGCGTCCGCCGCCGCGCTGCTGCTGCTTGCCCTCGGCCGCCTTCAGTTCGGCCTCGGTCGGCTCCGGCGGCGCTTCGCCCGGCTTCAGCGCGTTCACCTTGGTGCCGGGCTTGAGCCGGAACTGGCCTTCGGTGACCACCCGCTCACCGGCCTTCAGGCCTTCGGTCAGCTGCACGTGGCTGTCGCCCACTTCCGCGCCCTGCTTCACCGTCTGCATCTTGACCGTGTTGTCGGCCTGCACCACGTACACGTAGTCGCCGTTGGGTCCGCGCTGCACCGCCTGGGTCGGGACCACCACGCCGTCGGCCACGGTGCGCAGGGTCAGGCGCACGTTGACGAACTGGCCCGGCCACAGCGCGCGGTCGTCGTTCGGGAACACCGCGCGGACCTTGAAGGTGCCGGTGTCGGCGCTGATCTGGTTGTCGATCACGTCGACCTGGCCGTCGCTGGCGATCGGATGCGCATCGGTGCGGTCCAGCGCGGTCACCGGCAGCGGCGCGGCCGCCTGCGCCTGGCGCACGTCCTGCAGCTGGATCTCCGGCAGGTTGAAGGTCACGTAGATCGGGTGCACCTGGGTGATGGTGACGATGGTGCTGCTGGTGCTGACGATGTTGCCCACGTCCACGCCGCGGATGCCGGCGATGCCGTCGCTGGGGGCGAGGATGCGGGTGTACTGCAACTGCACCTGCGCCGCACGCATCTGCGCGTCGTTGGCGGCGACCGCCGCTTCGTACTGCGCCACCTGGTTGCGCTGCGTGTCCAGGTCGGTCTTGGCCACGTACTGGCGGTAGGCCGGCGAGTCGGAGCGCTGGAAGGTGGAACGCGCGGTGGCCAGCAGCGCCTGGTTCTGGCGCTTGCTCGCCGCGGCCTGGTCGTAGCTGGCCTGCAGCGAGCGCGGGTCGATCTGCGCCAGCAGCTCGCCCTTCTTCACTTCCTGGCCTTCGCGGAAGTTCAGGCTCATCAGCTGGCCGCCGACCTGCGGGCTGACGGTGACGGTGCTCAGCGCGGTCACCGTGCCGGTGGCGGTGGCGTAGATCGGCACCGCCTGGTGGGTGGCGGCGACGACCGTCACCGGGACCGGCGTGTTGTCGCTGTCGTCGCCCATGCCGTCACCGGGGCCGCCGCCCTTGTGATGTCCGCCGCCGCGCATGACGCGCATGCCCACCACCACCACGGCCACCGCTGCGAGGATCAGCAGCGCAATCTTCCAGAAACGCGACATCCGGGGAAACTCCTGTGGCGAGGCGGGGTGGAGGGCCCTCCCGCAGTGGCTGGTGACGAGCGAGAAAGCATATCGCCGGCGCGTTGCGATTGGACCATGACTGAAGGGACAGACCCCGCGGGTGGGCAAGGCCGGTCGTCCGCTCTCGCAACGCGCAGGCGGCGCATCGGTTGACACGGATTCGCAAGGGTTTTTTGTCCGCAGCGGGATCCGTGGCCGCCCATCGCCGGCGGCCGATGCACTACAGTGACTGAACGCCCGTTGCGTCCCGATCTGGAGCCCTGCCATGCCGCGCCTGTCCCGCCTGCTGTCCGCGATGCTGTTCGCCGTCCCCGCCCTGGCCTGGGCGCAGAGCGCCGAGCGCCCGGAGGTGACGGCCGCCGCGACCAGGCTGCAGGCCAAGGTGGTGGAGTGGCGGCGCGACTTCCACCAGCACCCGGAGCTGTCCAACCGCGAGGAGCGCACCGCCGCCAAGGTCGCCGAGCGGCTGCGCGCGCTGGGCCTGAAGCCGCAGACCGGCATCGCCCATCATGGCGTGGTGGCCATCGTCAAAGGCGCGCTGCCCGGGCCGAAGATCGCCCTGCGCGCGGACATGGACGCGCTGCCGGTGACCGAGCAGACCGGCCTGCCGTTCGCCTCCAAGGCCACCAGCGAGTACCGCGGCGAGACCGTGGGGGTGATGCACGCCTGTGGCCACGACGCGCACACCGCGATCCTGCTCGGCGTCGCCGAGGCGCTGGTGGCGATGCGCGCGCAGCTGCCGGGCGAGGTCATGCTGGTGTTCCAGCCGTCGGAGGAGGGCGCCCCGGGCAACGAGGAGGGCGGCGCCTCGCTGATGCTCAAGGAAGGCCTGTTCCGCGACTTCAAGCCGCAGGCGATGTTCGGCCTGCACGTGTTCTCCAGCGTCCAGGCCGGCAAGATCGCGGTGCGCGGCGGCCCGCTGATGGCCGCCTCGGACCGTTTCAGCATCAAGGTGATCGGCCGCCAGACCCATGGCTCGGCGCCGTGGAACGGCATCGACCCGATCGTGACCAGCGCCGACCTGATCGGTGCGGCGCAGACGGTGATCAGCCGCCGCGCCAACCTGTCCAAGCAGCCAGCGGTGCTCAGCTTCGGCGCGATCAAGGGCGGCATCCGCTACAACATCATTCCCGACGACGTGGAGATGGTCGGCACCATCCGCACCTTCGACGAGGGCATGCGCCAGCAGATCTTCGCCGACCTCAAGACCGTGGCCGAGCACACCGCCGCCGCGCACGGCGCCAGGGCCGAGGCGCACGTGCCCGACCAGGACGGCAACCCGGCCACGGTCAACGACCCGGCGCTGACTGCGCGCATGCTGCCCAGCCTGCAGGCGGTGGTCGGCGCCGGCAACGTCTACGAACCGCCGCTGCAGATGGGCGCGGAGGATTTCTCGTTCTACGCGCAGCAGGTGCCGTCGATGTTCTTCTTCGTCGGCGCCACCGGCCCCGGCATCGACCCGGCCACCGCGCCCAGCAACCACTCGCCGCAGTTCCTGCTCGACGAGACCGCCCTGGGCGTCGGCCTGCGCGCGATGCTGCAGGTGACGCTGGATTATTTGAAGCAGTGATTGGGGAGTGGGGATTGGGGATTCGCAAGCGCATGGGTGCGGCGGCATAGGGAATCGTCATCGGTGCTGCTCCATCGCATATCCGTTGGAGCGGCGCTTGATCGTCCCCGGTGAGTCAACCGTCATGCAGGCGCGAGGCGCGAGTGGCGCGCTTGCCGATGGCGCAATGCGTCGGGACTGAAGTCCCTCCCACAGTGCATCCGGGGGGCTCGCGGTGAGCCTTTGTGGGAGCGACCTCGGTCGCGACGTGCAACGCCTCGCATCGACGCAAGCACGTCGATCCAAGTGAGCCAGATTTTGCTTCTGCCAATCCCGAATCCCGAATCCCGAATCCCCACCCCATACACCTCCCAGCCAGAACGCGCCCGCTACACTGCACGGCATGAACACCCCCCAGGATTCCAGTCTCGGCCGCGAGGTCGCCTACCCGTCGCAGTACGATCCCGCGCTGCTGTTTCCCATCCCGCGCGCTGCGGCGCGCACCGAGATCGGTCTCGACCCCGCGGCGCTGCCGTTCTTCGGCGTGGACCGCTGGCACGCCTACGAACTGAGCTGGCTCGATGCGCAGGGCAAGCCCTGTGTCGCCACCGCGACCCTGCACGTGCCGTGCGCCTCGCCCAACCTGATCGAATCCAAATCGCTCAAGCTCTATCTCAACTCGCTCAACGCGATGCGCTTCAACAGCGCCGAAGCGCTGCGCAGTTGCATCGTCACCGACCTGTCGGCGCGCGCCGGCGCCGACGTGGCGATGGAATTCGGCCTGCCGCCGATGGACACGCTGGGCGAGGGCGAGTCGCTCGATGCGCTGGACATCGCCATCGACTGCTACGGTCCGCCGCGTCCGGACTTCCTGTCCGCTGCCGACGGCGACGTGGTCGAGGAAACCCTCACCAGCGAATTGCTCAAGTCCAACTGCCCGGTCACCGGCCAGCCGGACTGGGCCTCGCTGCATGTGCGCTATCGCGGCGGCCGCATCGACCGCGAAGGCCTGCTGCGCTACCTGATCAGTTTCCGCGAGCACGCCGGCTTCCACGAGCAGTGCGTGGAGCGCATCTTCAACGACCTGATGACCCGCTGCCGGCCGCAGTCGCTGCAGGTGGAGGCGCGCTACACCCGCCGCGGCGGGCTGGACATCAATCCCTGGCGCGCCACCGCGGACGTGGCCGAGCCGCTGAGCTTCCTGCGCGATCTGCGTCAGTAGAGCGGCGCTGACACCGCGATTGCGCCATCGGCCGCGACGCGCGACTTCATCGACGCGGCCGAGCGTGCTGCAGTCGGGACTGAAGTCCCTCCCACAAGAAGCGCCCTGAGGGGAGCGCTGTCGTCAGCGTCTCTGCGGCAGACCGGGGTTCGCGCAGTCGTCGCCTGGACGATGCGCCCACATGGCGATGGTGGCGAGTGCCCGCGGTCCCGCTGGCATGCACGGTCCCGAGCGTTTGAGCGACACATTTCGCCGCGTTGGAATGCGCGCTGCGCGCCTGAACCGCAGCCGCGCGGTTCACGGCCGCGCGATCCTTTTTTAACAAATCCTGTGACACCGTGGCAGCGTCCCATCACGCAGGAAGCCACGCGATGAACAGCGACAAGCGCGCCGATTTCTCGGCGGTCACCGCCAAGGTGGACACCACCGCCGACGTCGTACAGAAGGCGGATTTTTCCGCCGTGCAGAGCAAGGTCGACAGCACCGCCGAGCAGGTGCAGCAGGTGTACGTGGTCAAGCCTGGCGATTCGTTATCCAAGATCGCCAAGCTGCATTACGGCGACGGCAACGCCTGGACGCGCATCTTCGAGGCCAACCGCGACGTGCTGGCCGACCCCGACAAGATCTATCCCGGCCAGACCCTCAAGCTGCCGGCCGGCGCCTGAGGCGTCGCCACCACCCCCTTTCGTTATTCCGACAGGAGTCCCCACCGATGAAGACCCGCTCGATCTCCGCGTTTTCGCCCCTGATGATCGCCCTGGTCGGCGCGTTGGCACTGGCCGGCTGCAAGAAGCAGGAGCAGCAACAGACCGTGTCGCCCGATCCCACCTCGTCCGCGCCGACCGAGCAGATGCCGGGTCCGCCCGCAGCCCCGGCGGAGCAGCCGGCGCCGGCCGCCGCAGGTGCCAATGCGGTGAACGTGGCCGCCGTCGCTGTCGGCAACACGGCCGCCGCGGACAAGTCCGTCGCGCCGATGACCACGCTCGCCAGCAAGGACAAGATCATCGTTTCGGTGAAGACCGAGGGCTCGGCGACCAACGCCAACGTCGGCGCCAAGCTGGTGTTCCAGGACGGCCAGACCGCCGGCGAGCGCACCGAGACGCTCAATACCAGCGGTGCCGACACCACCAACTTCGAGTTCACCAATCCCAAGGGCTGGCCGGCCGGCCAGTACAAGGCCGAGGTCACCGTGAACGGCCAGGCGGCGGGCACGCCGCAGACGTTCGAGGTGAAGTGATCCAGGGCTGAGGCCCGATCACGGGTCGCACTCGCCGCCTCTCTCCCGGCGCGTGCGACACGCTGGCGCAGCCGCGAGGCTGCGCCTTTTTTATGCGTGGCCCGATGCTCCGACAGCACTGCCGATGCGCTGGAGGAAGAAGGTGTGGGGGGACTTCAGGACACTCCCACAGCCCGGAAACCCGTCATAGGAGCGGCTTCAGCCGCGACCGGCCTTAGCGGGTACGCCCGTCGCGGCTGACGCCGCTCCTGCCACGGAGGCGCAAGCTGCATCCGGCGGATCAGCGGCGCCCTTCCATCCCGTCCCACGTCCTGGACGATGCCTTGCCGTCCACTCGGCGGCGTCTGCGTGCACCACCGCTGGCCAGCACCGCGCAGCCGCGCACGGCGATCAGTGATGCGCGTGCAGATCCAGCATGCGCCCACCCACCACCACCTGGCGCAGGCGCAGGTCGCTGTCCAGCACCACCAGGTCGGCGCGGGCGTCGGGAGCGATGCGGCCGCGGTCGCCCAGGCCCAGGTAGTCGGCCGGGAAGGTGGACACGCGCTGTGCGGCGTCGGCCAGCTCCAGGCCCGCCTGCACCAGGTTGCGCAACGCCTGGTCCATGGTCAGTGCGCTGCCGGCCAGCGAGCCGCTGGCCAGGCGCACGCAGCCGCCGCACTTGTGCACGCGCTGCTCGCCCAGTGCGTATTCGCCATCGGGCATGCCGGTGGCCGCGGTGGCGTCGGTCACCGCGTACAGGCGCGGGATCGCGCGCGCGGCGAGGCGAATCACGCCGGGATGCACATGCTGCAGGTCGGGAATCAGTTCGGCGTACTGCGCATGCGCCAGCGCCGCGGCGGCGATGCCGGGGCGGTAGTGGTCCACGCCGGTCATGCCGTTGAACAGGTGGGTGAAGCCGGCCGCGCCGGCCTGCAGCGCCGCCACGCCGTCCTCGTAGCTGCCGGCGCTGTGGCCGAGCTGCACGCGGATGCCCAGTGCGGTCAGCGCCGGAATCAGCGCGGTGTGCGCACCGATCTCCGGCGCCAGGGTCAGCACCCGGATCGGCGCCAGCGCCTGCCACTGCTGGACCAGGGCGAGGCTGGCCTCGATCGTGCGATCGGGTTGCGCGCCCAGCCGCTGCGGGCTGATGAAGGGGCCTTCCAGGTGCACGCCGGCGATGCAGGCGGCGTCGGCATCGGGCGCGGCCATGGTCGCGGCGACGCCGCGCAGTGCGTGCGCGATCTCCTCGACGCCGGCGGTCATGGTGGTCGCCAGCAGGGTGGTGGTGCCGAAGCGCAGGTGGGCGCGTGCGATGCGCCGTGCCGCGTCGCCGCCCTGCATCAGGTCCAAGCCGTCGGCGCCATGCACATGCAGGTCGACGAAGCCCGGCAGGATCAGCGGCAATTGCGGATCGCCGCCGCCGCTGTGGTCGTCCACCTGCAGCCGGCGCACGTGGGTGTCGAAGTGGACGTGGCCGCGGCGCCAGCCCAGCGGGGTGAGCAGGCGGCCATGCAGGGAACGCGTATCGGTCATGGCGCGGGCTCGGCGACGATCACCTCGATGCCCAACCGCTGCAGCCCCTCGCGGGTGGCCTCGTCGATGCCGGCGTCGGTGATGATGGCGTGGATCTGGTCCAGGCGGGCGATGCGGTGCAGGCTGACCCGGCCGAACTTGGAGGCGTCGGTCAGCACCACGATGCGCCGCGCGCGCTCGACCATGCGGTGGTTGAGCCGCGCTTCGGCCTCGTCGTGGGTGGTCAGGCCGAACTGCAGGTCCAGGCCGTCCACGCCCAGGAACAGCGTATCGAAACCGTAGGCGTTGAGGCTGGCCTCGGCCTGGCTGCCCTGCAGCGACAGCGATTGCTGGCGCAACTGGCCGCCGGTGAGCAGTACGTTGATGCCGGGCGCGTTGGCCAGTTCCCAGGCGATGTTGAGGCCGTTGGTCATCACCGTGACGTCGCGGTGCGCGCGCAGGTGCCGGGCCAGGGTCATCGTGGTCGAACCGGAGTCGATGATGATGTTGGCGCCGGGCTGCACCATGCGCGCGGCGCAAGCGCCGATCGATTCCTTCAGCGGCAGGTTCAGCGCGTCCTTTTCATGGATGTCCTGCTCCTGCGGCGGCGTGCGCACCAGCGTGGCGCCGCCGTGGGTGCGGGTGGCCAGGCCCTGCGCCTCGAAATGGTTGAGATCGGCGCGAATGGTCACCGCCGACACGTCGAAGCGTTCCACAAGGTCGGCAACCTGCACCGTGCCGTGTTCGAGCAGCGACTGCAGGATCTGCTGGCGGCGGGAGCGGGTGTTGCGCATGGCCATTCTCGGATTCGCGGACGACCGGGAAGATTAGCCGTTCGCCGCGACGCCGGCAGCCGCTGTGGCGTGTGGCCGGCGCGCGTCGGCGCGGTTGGCGCTGCAGGCGCGGGCGTATTCGCCCAGGCACAGGCCGATGCGGTGCTGGACCAGCGCCGCCGGGGTAGTGGCGAGCTGGCCGGCGCGCACCGCGCGGTACTGCTCGGGCATGAACTGGCTGAGCAGCACCAGCGGCGGCGCATGCCGTTCCAGGTTGGCGAACAAGGTGTCCACCGCCGCGCGCACCTCCGGCTCGCCCCAGTAGTAGCGGCAGCGGTCGCTGAAGGAATGGCGGCGCAGCAGGCGTTGCGTGGCGGCGTCGCCCGGATAGTAGGACTGCCAATATCCGGGTTGCGCCTGCATCGCCGCGTCCAGCACCTGCGGCAACCGCGAACACTGCGCCGCCGGCAGCAGTTCGGCTTCGATCGCGGCCAGCGCGCACAGCGCCTCGCGATAGGCGAAGGTGGCGGCGGGGCCGACCTTGAGGATGGCGAAGTGGTCGCGCACCAGCGCGTGCAGCGCGTCCTCGCGCTGGTAGTCGGTGGAGTGCGCCTCGAACACGATGCGCGGCTGCTGCTCGAGGAAATCGGCCAGCGCGGCGGCGGCGGCCGGATCGTAGTCGTGCACGCTACTGTGGTCGAAATCCACGCCCGGCTGCACCACCAGCGCGATCACCCGCTGCCACGCGGCGCGCAGCGGCGGCGTGTCGAAGGCCTGCCGGTGGATGGCCAGGGTCTGCGCGGCCGCGGCCGGCGTGGTCACCTGCAGGCCGCCGGCCAGCGAGGCTTCACCGCCGGGAATCGGCACCTCGGTGCCGATCACGTACACCGGTGGTGGCAGCCCATGTGCGGCGGCGGTGCGCTCGGCGATCTCGGCCAGTGCGGCCGACCGCGCGGCGACGACGGCATCGGGCAGCGGCACCGGATCGTCGGCGCAGGCCATGCTGCAGTCCAGGTGGATCTTGTGGAAGCCCGCGGCGACGTACTGTTCGATCAGCACGCGCGCATGCGTCATGGCCTCGGCGGCCGGCCCCTTCTGCCAGGCGTTCGGGCCCAGGTGATCGCCGCCCAGGATCAGCCGCGCGCGCGGGAAGCCTTCCGTGTCGGCCAGTGCGCCGACGTAATCGCGGTACTGCGCCGGGGTCATACCGGTATAGCCGCCGAACTGGTCGACCTGGTTGGAGGTGGCCTCCACCAGCAGCAGCGTGTCGTGGGCCAGCGCGACCTGCATCGCCGCGCGCAGCACCTGGTCGTTGCTGCAGCAGACGCTGTACAGGCCGACGTTGGCGCCGGCGCGATGGGAGGCGAGCAGGGTCTGCAAGGGCGACATGGGGACTCCGGCGGATCAGGAATAGGCGGGATGGCAGGCCAGCAGCGCGGCACCGCGGGCGCCGCCGGCATCGCCGAAGCGCGGCGGCACGATCGGCGGCACCTGCACGCCGGCGAACAGGTGCGCGGCGATGGCGTCGGGCAGTTGCCGGTACAGCGGCGGGTATTGCGACAGCCCGCCGCCGAGCACGATCACGTGCGGGTCCAGTGCCAGCACCACGGCGGCCAGGCTGTGGCCGAGCAGGTCGCGGTGGATGTCCAGCGCCTGCTGCGCGCGCGCATCGCCGGCCTCGGCCAGGGCGATCACCGCGCTGGCGTCGGCGGCGTCGCTGCCGAGATGGCGCGCGATCGCCGCCACGCCGCTGCCGGACACGTAGCGCTCCACGCAGCCCTGCAGGCCGCAGCCGCAGTCCAGCAGCGGCAGGCGATGGCGCTGCAGCAGGTGCCCGGGCACGCTCCAGTGGCCCCATTCGCCGGCGATGCCGTTGCAGCCGGCGAGCAGGCGGCCTTGCACGCAGAAGCCGCCGCCGGCGCCGGTGCCAAGGATGGCGCCGAACATGCTGGGGTAGCCGTCGGCGGCACCGCCGTGCGCCTCGGACAGCGCGAAGCATTGCAGGTCGTTGCCGATGCGCAGCGGACGCGGCAGCCGCGCCTGCAGGTCCTGCGCCACGCACTGGCCGGTCAGCGCCGGCACGTTCGCGCTCAACTGGCGGCCGCTGCGGCGGTCGCGTACACCGGGCAGGGCGATGCCGAGCGCGCTGTCGTGGCGGCCGAGCGCGGCATCGGCCGCGGCCACCAGCGCCACCACCGCCTGCAGGAAGCCAGCGTAGTCGCCCTGCGGCGTGGCCACGCGGTGACGCCACAGCACCTGCAGTGCGGCGTCGCAGGCCACCAGTTCGATCTTGGTGCCGCCGACGTCGAGGCCGTAGCAGGTGGGCGCGCCAGGCTCAGCCATGGTGGATGGTGACGCCCTGGACCACGCGGTTGACGGTGCCGTCGGGGAACGGATTGTCCGGAGTCAGGCCGAGCGCGGCCGAACGCTGCAGCGCAAACAACTGCGCGAAGCCCAGCCACAGCGGCGCCAGCCACAGATCGTCCAGGCCGGCGACGGCGAGCGTGTGGTCGTCGCCCGCGCCGATGTCCGCATGCGGGCCGATCGCCAGCACCTGGCCGGCCACACCGTCGCGGCGCAGTTCGTCGAGCAGATCCTGTTCGTAGCGGCGCGCCAGCGGCTGCACGCTGCGCAGCATCACCACCAGGGTGCTGCGGTCGAGCGTGGACTTGGGGCCGTGGCGGAAGCCCAGCGGCGTGTTGGCCAGCGCCAGCACGCGGCCGGCGGTGAGTTCCAGCACCTTCAGCGCGGCCTCGCGCGCCAGCGCTTCCAGCGGGCCGCTGCCGAGATAGATCACCCGCGCGAACGGGCGCTGCGCCAGCGCCGCCACCGCGCCATCCCATTGCGCCAGGCCGCGGTCGGCCAGTTCGGCCAGCCGCTGCAGGCGCGCGCTGCGCGTTTCCCATGGCGCACGGTCGAACACGCTCAGCGCCGCCAGCAGCATGCAGGTCAGGCTGCTGGTCATGGCGAAGGCGCGGTCGCAGCTGGCCGGCGGCATCAGCAGGGTGCAGGTGTCGGCGCGGCCGGCGCCGCGCTGCGCCAGTTCGCCGTCGGCGTTGCAGGTGATGTCGAGGAAGCGCGCGTCGTCCACGTCGCTGCGCACGCGCTCCACCGCGGCCACGCTTTCCGGGCTGGAGCCGCTGCGCCCGAACGACACCAGCAGGGTCGGCCGCGCGCGCTGCAGGTACAGCGCCGGATGGGTCAGCAGGCTGGTGGTGTGCACCGCGCGCACCTCGGCCGGCCACTGCGCATTGATCGCGTCGGCCACCATCTCGGCGATGAAGCCGGAACTGCCGGCGCCGGTGAACAGCACGCGCTGGTTCGGATCGGCGAGGCGGTCGCCGAGGAAGGACTGCAGGCGGTCGCCGGCCTGCGCCAGATCCTGCGCCAGGGTCCGCCACAGCGCCGGCTGCTGGGCGATCTCGCGGGCGGTATCGGCCCCGCCCAGGCGCTGCCAGGCGGATGCATCGGAAAGCGGAAGGAGGTCCATGCGGTGGTTCCTGTTGGGCCAGCGCACCATCCGGCTTTTCTTTCGAAATGTCAAACATCGAAAGAAAAAAGAAAGTATTTACCGGCGCCCAATATGTCTGCGGATCGCCCGCCCTAAAACGAAAGGTGCAAGTGAATGCCGCTATCGCATGCCGAATCAGCCGATTCTGGTGAGATGAAAGCAAAGTCATGCGAGGCAATATCTTTCGTTTTGCCAAAATAAATCTTGTTTTTTGCTTTCAATTTATTGACATCTTTCAAATTCCTGGCCTAGAGTCGGCGCAACGCTTTCGAAACGCCCGGGGAAACGGGTTTGGGGGTCGTGTGGAGAATCGCGTTCGTCGCTCGTCGCTGTTGCCGGCGATCGCGCTGCCGGCCCTGCTGCTGGTGGCGGCCACCGTCGTCGCCGAGCCGGTCGGCAACCTGCGTACGGTCGCCGCCAGCGCCAGCCGCGACGGCGTGCAAGGCTGGGACCTGCAGACCGACCGTGGCGTGCGCCTGCGCATCGAACTGCCGGCGGCGGACATCGTGCGCGTGCAGGCCGGGCGCCACGGCACGCTCACCGGCGCCGGCGACAAGGCCACGCCTATCGTGCTGCCGCAACCCAAGGCCGCGGTGCAGGCGCAACTGGAAGACGACGCGCAGGAACTGCGCGTGCGTACCGATGCGCTGGTGCTGCACGTGCAGCGGCAACCGCTGCGGCTGCGCCTGGAGCGCCTGGAACAGGGCCGCGCGGTCGCGCTGTGGCAGGAGCTGCAGCCGCTGGACCTGGATGCCGCGCAGAGCGTGCAGGTGCTGTCCTCGCAGGCCGACGAAGCCTATTACGGCGGTGGCCAGCAGAACGGGCGCTTCGAGTTCAAGGGCCGCGAACTGGAAGTGTCGTATTCCGGCGGCTGGGAGGAGGGCGATCGCCCGAGCCCGGCGCCGATGCTGCTCAGCAGCCGCGGCTGGGGCATGCTGCGCAACACCTGGAGCGACGGCAGCTACGACCTGCGCCAGCCCGACCAGGCCACGCTGCTGCACCGCGAAGACCGCTTCGACGCCTACTACTTCGTCGGCGCCGACCTGCCGGCCCTGATCGAGCGCTATACCCGGCTGACCGGCCGCCCGAGCATGCTGGCGCGCTGGTCGCTGTCCTACGGCGATGCCGATTGCTACAACGACGGCGACAACGCCAAGAAGCCCGGCACCGTGCCGGACGGCTGGCACGACGGCCCCACCGGCACCACCCCGGACGTGGTCGACAGCGTGGCGCGGCAATACCGCGAGCACGACATGCCCGGCGGCTGGATCCTGCCCAACGACGGCTACGGCTGCGGCTACACCAAGCTGCCGGAGACCGTGCAGGGCCTGGCCCGCTATGGCTTCCGCACCGGCCTGTGGACCGAGAACGGCGTGGACAAGATCGCCTGGGAAGTCGGCAAGGCCGGCAGCCGCGTGCAGAAGCTGGACGTGGCCTGGACCGGTAAGGGCTACCAGTTCGCGATGGACGCCAACCACCAGGCCTACGACGGCATCCTCGCCAACTCCGACGCGCGCCCGTTCCTGTGGACGGTCATGGGCTGGGCCGGCATCCAGCGCTACGCGGTGGCCTGGACCGGCGACCAGAGCAGTAGCTGGGACTACATCCGCTGGCACGTGCCGACCCTGATCGGCTCCGGCCTGTCCGGCATGGCCTACGCCGCCGGCGACGTCGATGCGATCTTCGGCGGCAGCGCCGAGACCTTCACCCGCGACCTGCAGTGGAAGGCCTTCACCCCGGTGCTGATGGGCATGAGCGGCTGGTCGTCGAACGCGCGCAAGCATCCGTGGTGGTACGACGAGCCGTACCGCAGCATCAACCGCGATTACCTGAAGCTGAAAATGCGCCTGACCCCGTACATGTACGGCCTGGTGCACGATGCCGCGCAGACCGGTGCGCCGCCGGTGCGCGGGCTGATGTGGGAGGACCCGCGCGATCCGCACGCACAGGACGAGACCTACAAGACCCAGTTCCTGCTCGGCCGCGACCTGCTGGTGGCGCCGGTGTACCGCAGCCAGGCGGCCAGCCGCGGCTGGCGGCGCGACATCCATCTGCCGGCCGGCGGCTGGATCGACTACTGGGACGGCCGCCGCGTGCAGGCCGGCGCCGATGGCCGCCAGCTCGATCGCCAGGTCGACCTGGCCACGCTGCCGCTGTTCGTGCGTGCCGGCGCGATCCTGCCGATGTACCCGGCGATGCTGTACGACGGCGAGAAGCCGCTGGACGAGGTCACCTTCGATCTGTATCCGCAGGGGGCCTCGCAGTACACGCTGTACGAGGACGACGGCAATACCCGCCGCTACCAGCAGGGCGAGTCCAGCACGCAGGTGGTGCGCATGCAGGCGCCTGCGCAGGGTAGCGGCCCGGTGCAGGTGTGGATCGATCCGGTGCAGGGCCATTACGACGGACAGCTGCCGCAGCGTCGCTATGCCTTGCGCGTGCTCGCGCGGCAGGCGCCGCGGTCGGTGCAGGTCGGCGAACGCGCGCTGCCGACGATCGCCGGCGCCGCAGCCTTCGCCCAGGCCAGCGAAGGCTGGTACTTCGACGCCAGGGAGCGCCGCGGCACCGTGCACGTGCGCACCGCCGTGCAGGACATCCGCCAACCGCTGCAACTGCGGCTGGACTTCCCGGTCGCCGCCGCTGCGGCCGACGACGCCTATCCGGCTGCGCCGGAGCTGGGCCGCGCGCTGTCCGCCGACAGCCTGCTGGTGGTCAATCGTCCGGCCGAGGAGCCCGGCCATCCGCTGGAGAACGCCTTCGACGACGACCCAGGCACCTGGTTCCGTAGCGTGCGTAATCAGGCCGTGCGCACCGGCGCGCACGAATGGGTGATCGGTTTCGGCGAGCGCAAGATGATCGACGGCATCGAGCTGGCGCCGCGCAACGACAAGAACTGGAAGCACGGCCAGGTGCGCGACTACGAGGTCTACCTGGGCGACAGCAACGGCGAGTGGGGCGAGCCGGTGGCGCGCGGCCATCTGCGCTTGCAGGAAGGCGTGCAGCGCATCGACTTCCCGGCGCATGCCGGCCGCCTGCTGCGCTTCCGCGTGCTGAGCGTGCAGAACCCCGAGGGCGACGGCGCCGACAGCAACGATCCGATGGTCACCGCCGCGCAGCGCCGACCGCGCGCCTTCGATGCGCTGCAGCCGCGCGACGTCGGCCCGATTGCGCTGTCGACCTTCCACATCCTCGAGCACCCGGCGCCGGAACGGCCGGCGCAGCAGCGCTATCTGTCCGAGCTGGCGTTGCCGGCGGCATTGGCCGGTCGCGTGCGCGCCGACCAGGCCTTGCACGGCGATGCCGGCATGCGCATGAACGGCCTGCAGTTCCGCCGCGGCCTGGGCGTGGGCGCCGACAGCCGCCTCGACCTGCGCCTGCACGGCGACTGGCGCCTGCTGCGCGCCGACCTGGGCATCGACGACGCCTGCCGCAGCGCCGGCGGTCTGCAGTTCCAGGTCTGGGGCGATGGCCGCCTGCTCTACGACAGCGGCCTGGTCAGCGCGCCCGGCGTGGTCAAGCCGGAACTGGATATCCGCGGCCTGTCCACGCTGAGCCTGCGCACGCTCGGCGCGCAGGGTCCGCAGCCTGCCCAGGTCTGCGCCAATTGGGCCAACGCCGTACTGATCGGTCAGGAGGGCGACACCGCCAGCTTCGTCGCCCCATGACCGCCCCGTAACACCGCTCCTCCCCCGCCTTTCCCGACTGCGGCCGCCTGGCCGCGGCCCGGGAGCGCTTTGCCCGCCGATTCCGCGTTCGCGCCGCACCCTGCCAGGAGAGAACCCCGATGTTGCCCGCCCGTCACCGCCATCCCCGCTGTCGCCCGCTCGCTCCGTTGACCCTGGCCATCGCCGGTGTCCTGCTCGCCGCCCTGCAGCCCGCCGCCGCGCAGGACAGTCAGGCCGCCACCGACCTGGCCCGGGTCGAGGTCACCGGCTCCAACATCCGCCGTACCGACGTGGAGACCGCCTCGCCGGTGCAGGTGATCAGCAAGCAGGACATCCAGGCGATGGGCGCGCGCACGCTGCTGCAGGTGCTCGACAACCTGCCCGCGGCACGCCCGGCGCAACAGGACGCGCGCTCGCTGTTCACCGGTTCCGATGGCGCCTCGCAGGCCAATCTGCGCGGCCTCGGCGCGCAGGGCACGCTGGTGCTGTTGAACGGCCGCCGCCTGTCGTACTACGGCGCGCCGGCCGGCTTCCAGACCCAGTTCGTCAACATCGATGCGATCCCGGCCGCGGCGATCGAGCGCATGGAGGTGCTCACCGACGGCGCCTCGGCGGTGTACGGCACCGACGCGGTGGCCGGCGTCATCAACGTGATCACCAAGCGCAACTTCCAGGGCGCGGAGATCAATTTCAGCAACGACACCTCCAGCCGCATCGAGTCCTACGGCGAGCACCAGGCCAGCATCACCGCCGGCTTCGGCGACCTCACCGAGAACCGCTTCAATGTCTATGGCGCGGTCAACGTGTACCGGCGCGATGCGATCCCGCTGCGCGACTTCTACGACAAGCGCCCGGCGCAGTACTACGTCAACAATCCCAACTACCTGACCAACCTGCGCCTGGGCGTGGGCAGCAAGCCGGGCCAGTTCAATCCGGGCAGCTACTTCGCCTTCGACCCGCTCACCGGGCGCCGCGTGCAGGAAGCCGCACCGGGCTGCCAGAACGTGCTGACCAGCGAGGCCGCCGGCCCGCGCTGCGTGTGGGAAACCTGGTTGAACAACGAGATCGACGCCGGCGCCAAGTCCGAACGCAACACCGCCTACCTCAACGGCACCTTCCTGGTCGGCGCCAGCACCGAACTGTTCGCCGAGGCCACCTACACCGACATCGACCTGCGCGCCAACGGCGGCACCCCACGCGCGTTCAACACCACCACCGGCAACCCCACCAGCTGGTTCTCGCGCAACACCGGCAACACCGTCAACCGGTTCCTGTATCCGTTCCTCGGGCCCAACAACGAGTACAACCATGCCAGCCCGCAGTTGAAGGCGATGATGGGCGGGGTGGTCGGCCTGCAGTACCTGCTGCAGGACGCCGGCCCCGACTACTTCGGCCAGCGCAACACCGACAAGAGCTACCGCGTGCTCGGCGGCGCGCGCGGCAGCTTCGGCGACTGGAACTGGGAAACCGCCTTCGCCACCGCCGGCACCCACTCGGTCACCTACCAGACCGTCAACGTCAACGTGAAAGGCTTCGAGAAGGCGTTCGGCCCGTTCACCATCGACCCGGGCACCGGCCGGGTGATCATCTCCGACCACCCGGCGTACAGGTTCGGCGAGATCAGCGCCGCCAACGCCGCGCTGATCCGCCAAGCATTCCCCACCTTCGACATCGAATCGTGGACGCGCCTGCACACCCTCGACGGCAAGATCGAAGGCCCGCTGTTCCAACTGCCGGCCGGCGAGATGCGCGCCGCGTTCGGCTTCAACGCCAGCCGCGAGACGTTTTACACCCCCGGCAACCCGGACGCGGCCAACGGCCTGATCACCCAGCAGGGCGGCTCCTGGTTCGATGGCAAGCGCAACACCTATGCGTTGTTCGCCGAGACCGTCGCGCCGATCACCGACAAGCTGGAACTCGACGCCGCGTTGCGCGCCGACAAGTACCCGAACTTCAGTACCAACCTCGCGCCCAAGGTCGGCTTCAAGTACCAGGCCTTCGAGCAACTGCTGCTGCGCGGCACCTATTCCACCGGCTTCCGTGCGCCCAGCCTGGCCGAGTCCGGCAGCGGCGGCGTCTATGCGCAGCTGGGCGGCTATCGCGACGAGGTGCGCTGCGGCGAGACCAACGCCATCGCCAACCTGCTGCTGCAGTCGCGCCGCAGCGGCGACGTGGATCTGGCCAAGAGTCTGCTCAATGCCGACTGCAGCCGCACCGTGGCGCGCATGACCCAGCCGAACCCGGACCTGAAGCCGGAGAAGGCCAAGATCGCCACGCTCGGTTTCGTCTACGAGCCGGCCAACTGGCTGTCGGTCTCGGCCGACTACTGGTTCATCTACCGCGACAACGAGATCGTCGCCCCGGACTACCGCCGCGCCGGCGACATCACCGCCATGACCCGCTCGCCGATCACCGACAGCGACCGCGCCAACCTCGCCCAGCTGGCGGCGATGTGCGCCGATCCGGCCAGTGGCGTGGCCTGCCCGGGCACGCTGCCGGGCTACAGCGTGGGCAATGTCGCCAGTGTGGTCGGCCAGTACCGCAACCGCGGCAAGACCCTGGTCGACGGCTTCGACATCGACGCGCGCAGCCGCTTCTCGCTCGGCCAGTGGGACGGGCTGAACATCGGCCTGGCCGCCACCATCGCCAACCGCAACCGCTTCTACATGGACCAGGACAGCGGTTGGTACTACGGCGACGTGGTCGGCTACTACAACAACCCGCGCCTGCGCGCCACGCTCAACGCCGACTGGACCTACCGCCAGGTCACCACCAGCATGTTCGTCAACTACGTCGGCGGCACCAAGTGGGCCACCGACCGGATCGACGCCGAGGACAACAACCCGCAGACCTGCACCGCCGGCTACCTCAAGCTGCAGCCGAGCAAGTGCGATGGCGCGCCGTCGTGGTGGACCGCCAACCTCAGCGTCACCTGGCGCCCGGACGACGCCTGGAACCTGAGCTTCACCGTCAAGAACCTGTTCGACCGCCTGCCGTTCTACGATCCGAACAGCTTCCTGGGCGATTCCAGCGACTACGCCACCATCTTCGGCCGCGGCTACAGCGTGACCATCGGCTACCGCTTCAAGTGAGCGCACCCGCAGCAGCATGCGTGCCGGCCGACGCCGGCGCGCATCCAAGAGGAGACCGCACATCATGAAACGACGCGACTTCATCGCCGCCGGTGCCGCCATCGCCGCCGGCAGCCTGCTGCCGCAGACACCGGCCTGGGCGCGCAAGCGCACCCTGCGCCTGGCCATGATCGGCACCGGCATGCGCGGCCAGGTGCTGCTGACCGAACTGCTGCGCCGCGACGACGTGGACCTGGTCGCCCTGTGCGATAGCGAGCCGATCATGCTCGGCCGCGCCATGTCCATGGTCGCCAAGGCCGGCAAGCCCGCACCCACCGCCTACGGTCAGGACCGCGACTCCAGCGCCTGGAAGCGCGTGCTCGCGCACAAGGGCCTGGATGGTGTGATCGTGGCCACGCCCTGGGAATGGCATGCGCCGATGGCGATCGCGGCGATGCAAGCCGGCGTGGCGGTCGGCTGCGAAGTGGTGGCCGGCATCACCCTGCAGGACCACTGGGACGTGCTCAACGCCCAACTCGCCACCGGCACCCCGTACATGCTGCTGGAGAACGTCTGCTACCGCCGCGACGTGATGGCCGCGCTGCAGATGGTGCGGCAGGGCCTGTTCGGCGAACTGGTACATCTGCAAGCCGGCTACCAGCACGATCTGCGCGGGGTGAAGTTCAACTCCGGCGACCCGGACCAGCCCTACGACAGCGGCGTGGAGTTCGGTGCCAAGGGCTGGAGCGAAGCGCGCTGGCGCACCGCGCACTCGGTGCAGCGCAACGGCGAGCTGTATCCCAGCCACGGCATCGGCCCGTGCGCGATGTACGCCGGCATCAACCGCGGCAACCGCATCACCCATCTCAACGCCTTCGCCAGCAAGGCCCGCGGCCTGCACGACTACACCGTGGCCAAGAGTGGCGGCAACACCCATCCCAGCACCAAGGTGGCGTTCAAGCTGGGCGACGTCGTCACCACCACCCTGGCCTGCGCCAATGGCCAGACCATCCTGCTGCAGCACGACACCTCGCTGCCGCGTCCCTACTCGATGGGCTTCCGCGTGCAGGGCACCAAGGGCATCTGGATGGATCTCAACCAGTCGATCCACCTCGAAGGCCGCAGCCCGCCGCACCAATGGGAAGCGTTCAAGCCCTACCAGGACCAATACGAACACCCGCTGTGGACGCGCTACGCCGCCACCGCGGCCGGCGCCGGCCACGGCGGCATGGACTGGTTCGTCATCCATGCCTTCGTCGAAGCATTGAAGGCGAGGGCACCGATGCCGATCGACATCTACGACGCCGTGACGTGGAGCGCGATCACCCCGCTCTCCGAACAGTCGATCGCCAGCGGCTTCCAGACCGTCGCATTCCCGGATTTCACCGCGGGCGCGTGGCGCCAGCGCGCGCCGATCTTTGCGTTCGACGGCACGTACTGAGCGCGGTCGCCCCGGTACTCCACGCCTTGCATCCGCGCCGGGTGGCGGCCGGGTGTTTCGCTCCACGGACACTTGCATGTCAAACACCAGCGGCTATAGTGCCGCGCGTGGTGCGCTCCGGCGCGCTTTTTTCTGCGTGTCCAGTGTTGCGGTCGGGCCGATTCGCCTTGGGTGGATGGCCGGCCTGGGCTGGGCGTCGATCATCCTTCAGCCGTCAGTGAGCGCAATGAACGCACCCCTCTTGGAACTCGTCGAGCTTCTTTCTTCCGGCAGCACCGAACCCGACGAACGAAGCGAGATCGTTCGGGACATCGAAGCCTTCCTGCCGGAGCTGGAGTGGACCGAGTGCGAGGAACAGGCGTATGCAGTCGCGATCACCGCGGCGATGGAGCGTTACTCCGCCAACGGCGACAAGATGATCGATGTCCACCACGAGCTCTGCCAGATGATGGGCGACGCATTCCCTGCCTTTCCCAAGAACGTGGGGACGCAGACCGAGTACTACACCTGGCTGGACCGCCACCTTGCCGAGTGGACGGACGAAGGCGACGGCTACGACGTGGTGGAAATCGACGATATGACCACCGAAGACAATCACCTGTTTGTGGTCTACCGGCGCGACGTGCCGCGCATTCTCGAGATTGCGGCGTCGTTGGGCGTGCCCGCCAGGCGTCCGCTGGACTACTGGCGCGGGCTCGGGTACGTCTGAGGTCTGGCACCCTATCCGGGGGATGACGCAAAGCAGGGAGTCGAGCTTCCGGCTCGGAGTGCGGATTCAAAGCTGGCAGGGAGAGGATTCAATCCGCGCACCCGTGAGGGTGTGACTGTTGCCAGCCGGCATGTCCATCAGCACTTCAATCCACGCACCCGCGAGGGTGCGACATGCCATAGCCCGCCATGAACGCAAGTGTTCCTTCGTTTCAACCCACGCACTCGTGAGGGTGCGACCGGTGAGGGCGCCGAGCTGATCAAGGCGATGGAGTTTCAATCCACGCATCCGTGAGGGTGCGACGGGTGGCACCGAGACGTCTATGCCATCTGGCACGAGTATCCACGCACCCGTGAGGGTGCGACTGCCACGATCCTCATTGAGCTTCGCCGGCGCGCAGTTTCAACCCACGCACCCGTGAGGGTGCGACTCAGGGGGCCGACGAACTGACGCCCTCGATCGACGTTTCAATCCACGCACCCGTGAGGGTGCGACGGCCGCAAGGGCCACAAGCAACTCAACGTGTACGAGTTTCAATCCACGCACCCGTGAGGGTGCGACTCCAGGCTTTCGCGCTGGGACACGGAATGCGAGTTGTTTCAATCCACGCACCCGTGAGGGTGCGACCGGGGCCGGTGTAGCCGCCGGTGTCGAAGTCCATGTTTCAATCCACGCACCCGTGAGGGTGCGACAGGTCATGCACAAACGTGGCGGTCTGTCGGCCGTTGTTTCAATCCACGCACCCGTGAGGGTGCGACCTGCTGGTTAATCATGCTGCCCTCGTGATGGTCAGTTTCAATCCACGCACCCGTGAGGGTGCGACGCTAGACGACCTGGCTGCGCGCGTCACGGCACTTGTTTCAATCCACGCACCCGTGAGGGTGCGACGCAGACCGCAAGCAGACTGACGCGGCCCTTATGGGTTTCAATCCACGCACCCGTGAGGGTGCGACACAAGCCAGTAGCCGAACAGGATGATCGGCGAAAGTTTCAATCCACGCACCCGTGAGGGTGCGACGTAGCATCTGTAAAGCTATTCATGTTTTTTACAGGTTTCAATCCACGCACCCGTGAGGGTGCGACATAGGTGCGCCCTGCGAAGTTGTAGAGGTTGTTGCCGTTTCAATCCACGCACCCGTGAGGGTGCGACGCGACCTCGGGTTCAGCCAGGTCACTGTGGATCTGTTTCAATCCACGCACCCGTGAGGGTGCGACCGCGGCTGAAGGTCAATGTGTCGGCGGTCATCAGTTTCAATCCACGCACCCGTGAGGGTGCGACGTCAACGCAGCCGTGGACTTCGCAGTGCATCAGGAGTTTCAATCCACGCACCCGTGAGGGTGCGACTTGGCAGGAGAGTCGGCCATGGCGGTTACGCCGCGTTTCAATCCACGCACCCGTGAGGGTGCGACCCCAGGCCGTCACCGTCGCCATGGCGGCGATCGCCAAGTTTCAATCCACGCACCCGTGAGGGTGCGACGCCACCAGCCGTGAGGTTCCCACCCAGAGTCTGCAGTTTCAATCCACGCACCCGTGAGGGTGCGACTCAATGGGCCAGAGGCTTGCGCCCTGTCGCGCCTGTTTCAATCCACGCACCCGTGAGGGTGCGACGACAGTCGGCGCTAGGAACTGGAACTTGCGCTGGTTTCAATCCACGCACCCGTGAGGGTGCGACCGATGCCGACCCGCACCTTCCGGCCACATCCGAGCGTTTCAATCCACGCACCCGTGAGGGTGCGACGCCCGCCGAATGGAGTTCGGCGCATGCGTAATCGGGTTTCAATCCACGCACCCGTGAGGGTGCGACCTGCGTTACGCCCACCATTTCAGTCCCGATGATGTTTCAATCCACGCACCCGTGAGGGTGCGACCTAAGGCGAGCGCGACCTCGCCCATGATTTTCGGTTTCAATCCACGCACCCGTGAGGGTGCGACCCGGCCAGGATCCTGCAGCCCCCTCCCCTATTGGGTTTCAATCCACGCACCCGTGAGGGTGCGACGTCTCCGACGGCACGCCAAGGGGCAACTTCCAGTTGTTTCAATCCACGCACCCGTGAGGGTGCGACGCCATCCCGGCGCGGCGACAAAAGGACCAAACAATGTTTCAATCCACGCACCCGTGAGGGTGCGACCGTGGTGGAGGCCTGAGCCATGGACTACATCTACAGTTTCAATCCACGCACCCGTGAGGGTGCGACTTAGTAGGCACAGCGCCCTGCGCCACGTCTGGGTCGTTTCAATCCACGCACCCGTGAGGGTGCGACCACGCTGGTGGGCATCGGGATCATGGTGAACATGTTTCAATCCACGCACCCGTGAGGGTGCGACCCCAATGAAAAAGGGGCGGAAGCCCGCCCCTCACAGTTTCAATCCACGCACCCGTGAGGGTGCGACCAGGCGCGGACCTCGTCAGCAGCATCGCGGTCGAGGTTTCAATCCACGCACCCGTGAGGGTGCGACCAGATATTGACGTTCGCCCGTCCCGAGCTATCAAGCTGTTTCAATCCACGCACCCGTGAGGGTGCGACTGCCCCAGCATAAGTGCAGAGACGCGTTGGAGGAAAAGCGGCATTCGCGCGAACCGGCGCCGGGGAGGTGCCGCGCGACCGTGTCGATGTCGGTGTCCAGCGCGGATGGCGAGCGCTTTCCTTCTGCATCAATGGCTTGCGAAATGCGCGAACCTCCCCGGGATGTGCCGGTCGCTTGCGGTTCGCGTCAGAAGATCAGCGGCCCCTTGAGGTCCAGGCTGGGTTTGGCGCCGACGTGTTCGACGCGGGCTTCCCACTTGGCGCCAAGATGGTAGAAGCGCAGGCTGTCGATGCCGGGATCGATCAGGTCGCACAGGCGCTGCCGAAGTTCGGCCCATTGCGCGGGGTCGACTTCGATCTCGAAGACCGAGAACTGGACACGCTGCCCACGGTCTCTGCAGGCCTTGGCGACCTTGCGCAGGCGCTTCTCGCCGCCAGGGGAGCTGGTGCTGACATCGTAGCTGACCAAGACCATCATGCGGCGCGTGTCCCTGTCATTTCCAGAAGAAGGCGGGGTAGCCGTCCAGGTCGCCCCGCAAGTGCCGGGCCAGCAACTGCGCCTGCACGAAGGGCAGCAGGCCGATCTCCACCTTCTCGCCGAGGAAGGCGTGGTGCAGTTGTTCGCGCTTGCGTTCCTGATAGGCCACCAGCACGGTCTTGCGGGCATCGTCCTTCAGCAGAACCGCGCCGTTGTCGAACACCTGGAAGTCGCGTGCATGCAGCTGCCGGCGGTTGATCAGCGACAGCGCCAGGCGTTCGCCCAGGAGCGGGCGGAACTCCTCGGCCAGGTCCAGTGCCAGGCTGGGACGTCCGGGGCGGTCCCGGTGCAGGAAGCCCACCGCCGGGTCCAGGCCCACGGTTTCCAGGGCCGAGCGGCAATCGTGGGTGAGCAGTGTGTAGAGGAACGAGAGCAGGGCGTTGAAGGCGTCGCGTGGCGGACGCCGGTTGCGGCCGCCGAAGCGCAGCAACGGGTGTTCGGCGCGCACGAGTTGGCCGAACACGCCGAAATACGCTTGCGCCGCCTCGCCCTCCAGGCCGCGCAGGACGTCCACGTCGGTTTCGACGAGCACGCGTTGCGGAATGCGCTTGAGCCGCTTCAACGCATGCTGGAATGCCGCGGTGTCGGTCAGCCGGTCGCCGTGGTCGCGCCAGCCGCGCGCCAGGACGGCGCGCTGGTTGTGGATCTTGCCTGCCAGCAGGTGACGGACGATGGCGGCGCAGCCGGCGGGGTCGTCGCTGCGCCGGTACTGCGCGCGACGCAGCAGCACGTTGCCGGAGACCGGCCCTTCGACCCGCGCCAGGAAACGGCCCTGCGGCGTCAGGTAGCAGATGCTGATGCCCTGTTCGGCGCAGAAGCCCAGCAACTGCGGGGAGACGGCGACGCGACCGATGCAGACCAGGCTCTCCAGCATGTGCACGGGCAGGCGGGCGCGCTCCTGCCGCTCGACCTCCAGGACCACGTTGGCGCCATCCTTGCGCAGCCAGGCGCCGTCGGTGGTGGCGTACAGCGTATTGAGTTGGCGGCGCATGGTCAGTCCTCCTCGGCATCGAGTTGGTCGTGCACCCAGTGCGCGACGCTGCCGCGGTCGAGCAGGCGCGGCTGGCACAGGTCGATCAGGGAGCAGGCATCGCAGCGCTTGGCGTCGTAGCGTGCGGACGGGGTCAAGCCGGCTAGCAGCATCGCGCGGGTCGCGGCGATGGTGCGCAGCGTGAGGTCGCGTAACGCCGCGTCGAAGGCCACTTCCTTGCGCCGGCGCGTCTGCCCGTAGAACAGTGCACCGGCCGGCACCGCGCGTCCCAGCATGTGCTCCAGGCACAGCGCCTGCGCGCACAGTTGCACTTCGTCGGCGCGATGCGCCTTGGGGCGCCCGCGCTTGTACTCGACGGGGAAGGCGACGTCGGCGTCGCCGTTGGGATGGAACTCCACCACGTCGGCCTTGCCGGTGATGCCCAGCTCCAGCGCCAGCAGCGGCATCGCGGTCACGGTGCGCACGCCGCGCCGGCGTTCGGCCTGCGGCGCGTCGGCGCGCTGGTGCAGCAGGCGTCCCTCGGCCGTCTGCCGGTTCTCAGCCCATTGCTGCTCCACATGGATGAGCGCGCACTGCCGCGGGCAGTACAGGTAGTGCTGCAGGGCGGAGAGCGGGATCAGGTCGGCATCGTCCATGTCCCGCTCCCGTTTGCCTCAGAACAGATCCGTCACGCTGACGCCGGCCGGCAGGTCGCGGTCGATCGTGACCCGGTAGTCGGCGAAACTGCGTGCCGGGCCGGCGTCGCTGTCGGCGACGCGTTCGACCTTCACCTTGTCGAACAGCACGTGCGCCGGCGCGTTGCCCATCGGGTGGTCGTGCTTGAACACGATCAGCTTGCGCGCCGACATCTCGCCGCGCGCGGCGGAGCGGTCGTGCTCGAACAGGTTGGTCAGGGCCCGCCACAGCAGTTGCAGGTCGTCCTCGGAGAAGCCGGTGCGCTCTGCCAGCTTGGCGGAGATGAAGCCGTGTGCGCGGTACAGACCATAGGGCAGGATGTGCTTGCGGCCCATGGTGCGTTCCTTTTCCAGGTCCTTCTCGTTGGTCACCGCCACGCGGGTGATCGACACTTCCAGCGGCAGCACCGGTTCCACCGAGCTGGCGAAGGCCAGTTGCACTGGGCCGCGGACCTGCCCGGAATTGACTTCGGTGGTCATCACCGCGCCGAAGGTGCGCACGTCGAAGAAGTTCTTGCACATCCAGGCCGTCAGTTCGCGAGCCTTGGCTTCATCCTTGGGCAGCTTCTTGGCTTCCGGTTCGATCTTCAGTGCGGCATAGGCTTGTTTGTGCTGGTTGTTCAGCACCGACTTCTCCTGCATGTAGATCGCATGGCCGGGCTGACCTTCCTGCTCGAGCGCCACGTAGTTGCGGATCTTGCGCTTGAGCGCCACGTCGGTGACCAGGCCGCGGTTGGTTTCCGGGTCCAGGCGCGGCAGGTTGCCGGCATCCGGATCGCCGTTGGGATTGCCGTTGATGACGTCGAACAGGTAGACGAATTCGTAGCGGTTGGCGATGGCGCTCATGCGGTCTCTCCTTCGGAAGCGGTGTCGGGGGCGTCCTGGCCGTCGTTGCGGGCGAAGCGCGCCTGGGTCTGGTGGTAGTAGCCGATCGCGAAGCGGCCTTGTTCCTGGATCGGCAGGCTGCGCGGGAAGCTGGGCGGCAGCGCATCGACGATCTGGCCGATCTCCTTTTCCAGATTCACGGCCAGGCCGGTTTTTTCCTTGCGCAGCTTGCCGAAGTGGTTCTGCGCGCTACGCAGCAGCACCGGGAAGATGCTTGCCGGGGTGGCCGATGCGGCGCCGTAGTAGCGATCGCGGATGGTGGCGTTGATGCGGTCGCCCAGCGCGGCGCGCTGCAGGTTCTCCAGCGACGCGAACAGCCGCCCCAGCAGGTAGCCGGGGTCGGTATTGCCTGTGTCGAGACTCATGGGTGGTTCCTTGTGGTCGGTGGACAGTCCTTGTTGCCTGCTCAGGCGCGCCTCGCGTGCCAGGACCGCCCGGCACAGCGCGATGCGCAATGGAGAGAGTTGCCCGTCGGCGCGGAAGCGCATCACGATGCTGCCGAGCAGGCTCTGCGGATAGCGGGTGCCGGCGAGGATCGCCCTGGTCAGCTCACCTGCCAGCAGGGGCGACACGTCTTCGGCTTTGGGTTTGCCGTGCTCGCCGTAGATCGGCGCGGTCTGCAGGGCGAGGTAAGCGGGTGTGGGCGCGCGCTTCCAGGCAGGCGGCAGCAAGCTCAGGTCGTCGTAGTGGTCGGCCAGGCGTTTGGCGAATCCGGCCAGCGTTTGCGTTTCCCAGAAGCGGATCGACAGGCGCGACGCGTTCGGCGCCAGGCCAAGGACAAAGATGCGGGCGTCGTCGTCCAGTCCGTCTTCCAGATCGCGCAACGGCCGCGCCTGCCGGACCTGCTTCATGACCAGTTCCAGGCGCCGGGTCGCCCGACCGTCGGCGATGCTGGGGTCTTCGGTGTCTTCGCCACGCATCAGGGCGGCGACCACGTCCTCGGCGTTCTGCGCCTGTGTCGTGGTCCTGGCCTGGGCCCAGAACACCACGGTGGTATCGCCGATCTGCACCCGCTGACGGTTGTGCGGGTCGCGGCGCAGCAGGTGGTTGAGCGCGGTGGTGTAGGCGAACGCCGCCTGTTCGGAGATCGGTGCGTTTTCGCCCTGCTGTTTGCCGTAGGAGGTGAAGGCATCGAGGTTGAAGGAGACGATGGAGGCGCCGGAACTCTGCGCGCCGTTCACCCCCTTGATCGCCGGATGCAGCCGCGCCAGCGGCGCCAGCGTGCCGCTGACCAGGCACAGGCCGCGGATACCATCGCCCACCTGGCCTTGTTGCCGGTCCCAGGCCGTACGAGCGGCCGCACGTTCGTGCAGATAGCCAGGGTCGCCCTCCAGCCTGAAGGCCAGGTTGGTATCCAGCAGCGCTTCGCCATGCGGGGCGAACGCAGGATGATCGGCGTATTGCTCGGGCGACCATGTGGCCAGGAACGCTAGCAGCGCCTGCAGTCCGGCGTCGTCGCTGTCGGCCAGGGCCGGCTGGTGCAGCGCCTTGAACGCGGCATGCTCCTGCGCGCTGCGCTTGCTGCTGGCGCTGACGCCAAGGACGTAGCTGGTCTTGTCCCACAGGAAGTTGGACTTGATGCCCGCGGTGCGTTTTTCCGGCTGGGGGACGCGCATGGCCTTGGCGAGGCGCTTCTTGCCCTCGTTGCGGTGCTCGTCCTGGACCGAAACGACGCTGCCGTCGGCGGCCAGTACCACGGTGTAGCCGATGTTCTGCTGGCTGTA
The DNA here is from genome assembly GCF_009192935.1 of Xanthomonas sp. LMG 12461. Classification (NCBI taxonomy): domain Bacteria; kingdom Pseudomonadati; phylum Pseudomonadota; class Gammaproteobacteria; order Lysobacterales; family Lysobacteraceae; genus Xanthomonas; species Xanthomonas sp. LMG 12461. Next base: position 26,909 of record NZ_NQYT01000019.1, on the reverse strand, counting down.
GCCGGGTGCGGCGATGCCGGAATCGGGATCGTCCAGAAGCCGTTGGTAGTAGTCGGCGAGGGCGGACAGGATCATGCGCGTACTCCGCCGTCCTGCGGTGGCGGCACCGCGACCAGCCCATCGACCATCTGCGCGCGGAAGAAGCGCGGGGTCATGCCGTCGGCGAAGTCGATGTCGTGCAGCATCCAGCCCAGGTCGTGTTCCCCGGACAAGCCTGGATCGCTGGCCGGCGGCGGGTCGTCGTCACCGAGCAGGGTGAAGCTGGCGGGGAACTCGCGGGTCCCCAGGCAGGGCGCCTGGAAGCACTGCCCGCGCCGCGCGCGGCGGTTGAAGATGTCCAGATGCTTGCCGACGTTGTCGTCCGGGCCGGCCTTGTCGGTCAACTCGAAGTGCGCGGCAATCACGTAGCCGACATCGCGAAGGAGGGTGGCGGCGCGTTGCTGCCGGTCCTCCTCGATGTAGCTGACCAGGCCATCGGTGCGCCCGGCGTTGATCGCCTTGCCGACGCTGGCGGCCGACAGCTTGCCGCCGACTTCGTTGCGGCGGATCGACTCGAAGCGGATCGGCTTGAGCACCTGGATGCTGTCCACCACCCAACGGATCGCCGGCTTCCAGTGAATCGCTTCGAGAATGCCGCGTGCGGCAGACGGCGTGATGATGTCGTAGGACACCCGCTCTACTTTCATTTCCGGGCGCGTGAACAACGCCCGCTCGCCCCAGACATGGAGCCTGACTCCGTAACTCATCCTTGTTCTCCCGCCCATGAGAGCGTGTTTCCACGGAATGCCCCTCTCCGAGGAGAGGGGCATGGTTTACTCCCGTTGCATCACATTAGTTTCAATCCGCGTTCTTTCAGAACAGTTGTTTGAGCAGCCCTCGGAGCCAAGGGGTACCCAGCACAAGCGCAAAGAGAACGACCAGTACCCAAGGCCATACGGAGGGCTTTTCTCGCCCCTCGATGCGCAATCGCAGACTGATGGAATAGCTGGAGTCCTTTTCGTCTTTGGCAGGCTGAGGCATCGCTCGACCATCTGCATGGCATTGGGTGTCCTGACCTTATTTCTAGTTTTAATGCGAAGCAACGGGCTATTTAAAAAATATTTGATTTCCATTCCTTTTTCACCACACGTTGCCCTGAGCCTCCAGGAACTGTGGATCTTCCCAATGCAACCCGAACCGTGCGTCGTACAGCCGCGGGTTGCACAGGCGCACGAACTGCTCGCCGTAGCGATCGGGCGCGACCGGGGCGATGGCATGCGCCTGCCACAGCGCTCGGTATGCCTGTTCGGGAACCTGTACCAGCCATGGTTGCAGGCGGCGGGCGGCGCCGGCCACGCCGACCTGATCGGCGTGTTCCAACTGGCGCAGCACCTCGGCGACTTCGGATACTTCTGCATCCGGGTCGGGAGCGTAGGGCGCGTAGGGCACGATCACCGGACGCATGGCGGTCTCGATCATCTTGAACTTCTGTGCCACTGTGTCGAAGGGCAGGTCGTCGATCAGGGCATCGCGCAACAGCGTCAGGATCGCCTTGTCGTCGAGACTGCCGTCGCCGAGGCGCCGGTACAGTCCCTGGAAGTAGGCGTGGATCGCGTCCAGCGCCAGCAGGTCGTCGCGATGGGTGCGCTCGACGTCGCGGAAGACCTCTGTGAACAGTTTCGTTTCCTGTGGCGGCGGCCAATCGACTGGCGCGAACACCAGGACCTCGCTGGCCTCCGCCGGGCGCCCGCCTTCGCGATTGCAGCGCCCGGCCGCTTGCGCCACCGAATCCAGTCCCGCTTCCGCACGCAGCACAGTGGGGAAATCGACGTCCACCCCAGCTTCGATCAGGCTGGTTGCGATCAGCCGGCATGGCCGGTCCGCTTTCAGATCGCCCCGCACTTGCGCCAACACAACGCTGCGATGCCGCACATGCATCAACGTGGTCAGGTGGCGAGCGCCCGGCTGGTCGATGATGGCGTCGAACAGCGCACGGGCGTGGCGGCGGTTGTTGACGATGCACAGTACTTGCTCGCGTTGCCGCAGCCGTTCGGCCAGCGCGGCATCGTCCAGCGTCCCGGCATGACGCACACGCACCCGGCGCAGTCGCGTGTAGAGCCTCTCCGGCGCATCCACCAGTTCCTGGACGTCTTCGAAGCCGCCGGGAAAACCCTGGTCCTGACGCAACGCCGGCTGGGTGGCGGTGCACAGCACCGGGCTGACCCGGTAGCTGCGGGCCAGTTCGTCCAGCAGTGCCACGCATGGGCGCAGCAGCTTCGGGGGCAACGTCTGGGCTTCGTCGAGGATCACCACGCTGCCGGCGATGTTGTGCAGCTTGCGGCAGCGCGAGGGTCGGTCGGCGAACAGGCTCTCGAAGAACTGCACCGAGGTGGTGGCGACGATCGGCGCGTCCCAGTTTTCCATCGCCAGCTTGCGTTTCTCGATCGCCTGCGGCGCCTTGGTCGGATCGTCGAAGAACGCGCTGTGATGTTCCAGCACGACATCGTCGCTGCCCTGCGCGCCCAGCGCATCGCGGAACACCGCGGCGGTCTGATCGACGATGCTGGTGAAGGGGATCACGTAGATCACCCGGCGCAAGCCATGCGCGATGGCATGATCCAAGGCGAACGCCAGCGAGGCCAGGGTCTTGCCGCCGCCGGTCGGCACGGTGAGCGAGAACAGGCCGGTACGCCGGTGCGCCTTGGCCCGCACCTCGCGCAGGATCGCCGCGCGGACCGGGTTGATGCCGCCTTCGGTGGGAAAGCCGGCCAGGTGCCTGTCCAGCCGTTCGCGCAGTGCCTCCAGGGTCGGCCGCTCGCCGATGTCCTCTGCGCGCGTGCCGCGGCCCTCGATGCGCCGGTAGAACGCGTCGGTATCGACGAAATCGGCATCGACCAGGCAGGAAAAGATCATCCGTGCCAGCACCGTCATCTGGAAGGCGCGGCGCTCGAGGCGGGGATGGATCTTGAGGCTTGTCGGCAACTCCAGCCTTGCCGGTAGCAGAACCTCTCGCTCCCAGTCCGCCAGCAACGGCGGCAACTCGCGCAGGAGATAGTCTTCCGACAAGCGTTCGTGCAACGAGGGGCGGGAGGACAGCTCGTCGCGGCGTCCGTCCGCCAGCCCCGTGTGATGCCCGGCGATGCCGTAGGCCAGCAGCCTGCCGGTCTGGCCATAGCGCTCGCAGGCGATGCGCGCGCCCCAGGTCGCATGATCCACCTTGGCCGGATCGCCCCGCAGGCGCGCTTGGAACTTGCGGGTGTACTTGCCCAGGTCGTGCAGTTGCCCGGCCACCCGCGCCATCACCTGTCCGCCGAACGCAGCGGCATGATCCGCGGCGCGTTCGCCGACGCCATTCAGATGCTCGGCCAGCCCCTGCCAATCGCCACGATCCCGACGCTCGGTCGAGTGCGCGTAGAAGTCCACGATGTCCCCCTGCTTCCATTCCCTATGGAAAGCACGCCAGCGCTGCTGGCAGCCCGCAGAAAATGCGCCATCGGCGCGCGGAAGTCGTAGACAAATGGACGTGGCGGCATGGAGGCGGCGGTCGTCCGCAAGCGCCCGGGCTCAACGCGTTCCGGTCACCAGCGGCAGATGCGCGTCCAACAGTTCGATGAAGCTGCGCTTGCGGTGGTAGTGCTGGCGCAGATGGTCGCAGTAGGCGACGAAACCGGACGCGTCGCCCAGGCTGTGGCACAGTCGCTGTCGCATCTGCAGCAGATCGATCGCCGTCAGGTAGCCCTGGCGATTGGTCTGCGCGACGGCGGTCTCGATCAAGCTGTCGCAGAGGGTCAGGGCGGTCGCGGGGTCGAGCGCCTCGGCCTGCGTCAGCAGGCTGTTGCGGGTCGCGAAGGTGAGGTCGTGCAGATGGTCGCGGGCCAGGTCCAGGGCGCGCGCCGCCTGCCCTTCGGCAAGCAGCAGGACGATGCGCAGGTCGCGCGCGCGGGCCGGGTTGCGGGAGGTGCCGCCCTCCAGCGCCTGCATGGCGCGTTCGCGCCACTGCTCCCAGCCGCCGAGCGCTTGCGCCGTGGCGCGCAGGGCCAGGTAGGTCTCCTCGAACGGCTGCAGGACGTAGGCGTTCCAGCGCAATTGCAGCGCGTCCTCGGCAAAGCCCTCGCGCATGTAGGCGTCGGCGAGCGCGGTGAGCAGCCGCGGTTCCTGCGGATGGGTCTTGACGCCGCGTTCGAGCCATTCGATGGACTGGCGTGCGCGGCCATGCTCGGTGCAGCGCCGCGCCATGTCCAGGTGGTCCCAGGCGCTGTGGCAGCGGTTTGCAAACCACTCCAGCATGGTCTGCACATTGCCCCCGCAATGGGCGAGCTCTTCGAGCAGCGCTTCGGCGGCGAGGCGCACGCTGTGGCCGTCGGCGCCATGCAGTGCGCGCAACGTGTGATGCTCCACGGCGGCGATACCGGAGGGACCCAGCAGTTCGCCATAGTCGCGCAGCGGCGGCAGCAGGCTCCATTCGTCGCGCAGGCGCAAATCGAACAGGCGCTTGGCCAGGTCGCGCGGGTTGGCGCTGCGCACGAACTGCGGATGCAGTTGCGCCAGCGCGCGCAGGCACCGGCCGATATGGCCGCCGGAATCGTCGCAGTCGGCGTAGATCGTCAGCAGGCGGTCGAAGGCGTACTCGTGCAGGTCGAGGGCGGCCACCGGATCGCGTTGCCGCGCCTGTTCGAGCAGGGCATCGAGCGGGCGCAGACGCTTGGCGTAGGCGCTGCTGTCGCGGTGGTCCATGAAGCGCTTGCGTCCGAGCAGCGTCGATACCGCCTTGCGCCAGTCCTGCGGCGGCGCACTGGCCAGTTGTGCCTGGCTGAGCAGCCGCTGGCGCAGCGCCGGGTCGTGCTCGGCGGCCTCCAGCAGCAGCGCCTGCAGGGTTTGCGGTGTCTGTTCGGACAGCCATTGCCGCAGTCTTCGCCCGGGGTCTTCCGTCGGCGTTGCGCCCTTGCGCGGCGCGGCGTCGCCATCTGTCGTGCGCGCCCAAATCAGGGCGGTTGCCACCTGGTGCTTGCAGAACTCCTCCTGCATGCCGACCGGACAGTCGCATTCCCCGTCCAGGCCGCCGTCGCGCCAATGCAGGCGCACGGTGTAGACCTCGCTGCCGGCGACCTCGGCCTCCACGGTGTGCGCGGTTGCGGCGAGCAGGGTCACGCGGTCGTCCTCGGCGTAGGCGAGGCCGCGTTCGTAATGGCGAGTCTCGGTGATCGTCAGCAGCATGCGCCGATCGATCTGTGCGGGCGAGAAGACGGTCATCGACGCATTCTAGAGCGCTGCGCAGGGCATCGCGCACCCGCGCTTTGCCCGCAGCCGGCAGACACGCGACAATGGACGGTCAATGCCGAGCGTTTGGCGGCATCGCGAAACTACAAGAAAACATACGCCGCCGTACTGTCGGTGCTGCCTATTTCCCCCTGCCAGAGGTCATCCGTCGCGTCATGTCGAATATGCCCAAGATCCTGTACACGCTCACCGATGAAGCCCCGTACCTGGCGACGCAGTCGCTGCTGCCGATCGTCGCCGCGTTCGCCGGCACTGCCGGCATCGCCGTGGAGACCCGCGACATCTCGCTGGCTGGCCGCCTGATCTCGCAATTCCCCGAATACCTGCGCGAGGACCAGCGCATCGCCGACGACCTGGCCGAGCTGGGCCAGCTGGCGACCACGCCGGAAGCCAACATCATCAAGCTGCCCAACATCAGCGCCTCGGTGCCGCAGCTCAAGGCCGCGATCAAGGAACTGCAGCAGCAGGGCTATGCGCTGCCGGACTACGTGGACGAGCCGAAGGACGAAAAGGAGAAGGACGCCAAGGCGCGCTACGACAAGGTCAAGGGCAGTGCGGTCAATCCGGTGCTGCGCGAGGGCAATTCCGATCGCCGCGCGCCGGCCTCGGTGAAGAACTACGCGCGCAAGCACCCGCACCGCATGGGCGCGTGGAGCGCCGAGTCCAAGTCGCACGTGGCGCACATGGACGCCGGCGATTTCTACGGCAGCGAGCGTTCGGCGCTGATCGAACAGGCCGGCAGCGTCAGGATCGAGCTGGTCGGCAAGGACGGCGCGGTGACCGTGCTGAAGGAAAAGACCGCGGTGCAGGCCGGCGAGCTGATCGACGCGGCGGTGATGAGCAAGCGTGCGCTGGCCGCCTTCGTGCAGGCGCAGATCGCCGATGCCAAGCAGCAGGACGTGCTGTTCTCGCTGCACCTGAAGGCGACGATGATGAAGGTCTCCGACCCGATCATGTTCGGCGTGGTCGTCGAAGCGTTCTACCGCGATGTGCTGGACAAGCATGCCGCCACGCTCAAGCAGGTGGGCTTCGATGCCAACAACGGCATCGGCGACCTGTACGCGCGCATCGCCAGCCTGCCCGAAGCGCAGCGCACTGCGATCGAGGCCGACCTGCAAGCGCTGTACGCGCAGCGCCCGGCGCTGGCGATGGTCAACTCCGACAAGGGCATCACCAACCTGCACGTGCCCAGCGACGTGATCGTCGATGCGTCGATGCCGGCGATGATCCGCGACTCCGGCAAGATGTGGAACGCCGAGGGCAAGCTGCAGGACACCAAGGCGGTGATCCCGGACCGCTGCTACGCCGGCGTGTACCAGGCGGTGATCGAGGATTGCAAGCTGCATGGCGCGTTCGACCCGGCGACCATGGGCAGCGTGCCCAACGTCGGCCTGATGGCGCAGAAGGCCGAGGAATACGGCTCGCACGACAAGACCTTCCAGATCCCGGTCGACGGCACCGTGCGTGTCACCGATGCCGGCGGCACGGTGCTGCTGGAGCATGCGGTGGAAGCCGGCGACATCTGGCGCATGTGCCGGACCAAGGACGCGCCGATCCAGGACTGGGTCAAGCTGGCGGTCGAGCGCGCGCGCCTGAGCGCCACCCCGGCGGTGTTCTGGCTGGATCCGCAGCGCGCCCACGATGCGCTGATGATCCAGAAGGTGGAGCGCTACCTGCAGGACCACGACCTCAACGGCCTGGACATCCGCATCCTGCCGCCGGTGGAAGCCACCGCGTTCTCGCTGCAGCGCATCCGCAAGGGCGAGGACACCATCTCGGTCACCGGCAACGTGCTGCGCGACTACCTCACCGACCTGTTCCCGATCATGGAGCTGGGCACCAGCGCCAAGATGCTGTCGATCGTGCCGCTGATGGCCGGCGGCGGTCTGTTCGAGACCGGTGCCGGCGGTTCGGCGCCCAAGCACGTGCAGCAGTTCGTCGAAGAGAACTACCTGCGTTGGGATTCGCTGGGCGAGTTCCTGGCCCTGGCCGCGTCGCTGGAGCACCTGGGCCAGCGCCACCACAATGCCGCCATCGGCGTGCTGGCGCGCACCCTGGACCAGGCCAACGGCCAGTTCCTGGACAACGACAAGTCGCCCTCGCGCAAGGTCGGCGGGCTGGACAACCGCGGTAGCCACTTCTACCTCGCCATGTACTGGGCGCAGGCGCTGGCCGCACAGGACGAGGACGCCGCGCTGAAGGCGCGCTTCGCGCCGCTGGCCAAGCAGCTGACCGAGCAGGAAGCGACCATCGTCGCCGAGCTCAACGGCGTGCAGGGCCAGCCGGTCGACATCCAGGGCTATTACCGTCCGAACCTGGAGCTGATCGGCAAGGCGATGCGGCCGAGCAAGACCCTCAACGACGCCCTGGCGACGTTGAACGCCTGATTGCCCAACTGGATGTGACGCAAGGGCCGCCCCTCGGGGCGGCCCTTTGCGTTTGCGGCGCAGGAAGCATCCGGTAGGAGCAGCTTCAGCCGCGAAAGGGCGTTCCCGGTACGGCCGGTCGCGGCTGAAGCCGCTTCTACGGCCGACCTGCGTCCGGCTCGATCCTGGCGAAGCAGGTCGCTGGATGTGCGCACGAGACGGAGCGTGGCAGGGGGCCCGACACCCGCGCGACGCCACCACCTGGGTACACTGCGGGCATGCCCTCCACACCGCTGCCGCTGCCGTCCGAACGCCGTGCCCTGGTCATCGGCCGCATCGTCTTCGAGGCGTTCGAGGACTACCACGCGCGCTTCGCGCAGATCTCTTCGCGTGCGCGCCAACGCTTCGAGGCCCGCGACTGGAGCGCGGCACGCGAAGACGCGATCGAACGCATCGCCTTGTACGACCAGTGCATCGCCGAGTGCATGCTGCGCCTGCGCGCGGTGTTGCTCGGCCAGGCGCACGATCGCGCGCTGTGGATCCGTGCGCGCGACCACTACGCCGAGCTGATCGCCGCGCTGATCGACCAGGAGCTGTACAAGACCTTCTATAACACCCTGACCCGGCGCTTCTTCCGCACCCAGGGCGTGGATGCGCAGATCGAGTTCGTGGCGCTGGACATCGAACCCACCGACGCCATCACCCACCCGGTGGCGCGGCACAACTACGTGGTGTCCGAGGCGCGGCCGGTGGACGCGTTCGTACGTGTGCTCGGCGACTACCGCTTCGATGTGCCGTACGCGCACCGCACGCGCTGCGCCGCCGCCATCGCAGTGCGGCTGCAGGACGACCTCGCCCACTGGGGCGAGAATCCGGTACGCGGCATCGAACTGCTGGAGACGGTGTTCTATCGCGAGCGCCGCGCCTACCTGATCGGCCGCGTGTTCGGCGAACACCGTTTCTCGCCGTGCGTGATCGCCCTGGTCAACGACGAACAGGGCCTGCGCGCCGAGGCGGTACTGACCAAGCGCAACGACGTGGCGCAACTGTTCGGCATCTCGCGCAGCTATTTCCAGGCCGACCTGGCCACCGTCGGCGATGCGGTGGTGTTCCTGCGCAGCCTGCTGCCGCACAAGCCGATCGACGAGCTGTACACCATGCTCGGCCGCGCCAAGCAGGGCAAGACCGAGCGCTTCCGCACCTTCTTCCGCCATTTCCAGGCGCATCCCAACGAACAGCTGGTGCATGCCGAGGGCACGCCGGGCATGGTCATGGCGGTGTTCACCCTGCCCAGCTACCCGCTGGTGTTCAAGCTGATCCGCGACCGTTTCGCCTATCCGAAGACGATGAGCCGCGAGGAAGTGGAGGAGAAGTACGCGCTGGTGTTCAACCTCGATCGCGTCGGCCGCCTGCTCGACGCGCAGCCGTACCGCTCGCTGCGCTTCCCGCGCACGCGTTTCGCGCCGGCGCTGCTGAAAGAGTTGATGGAGGGCTGCGCGCGCAGCCTGCGCGAGGATGGCGATGACCTGATCGTCGAGCTGTGCTACGTGCAGCGGCGCCTGCGCCCGTTGAACCTGTACCTGCGCGAACAGGGTGCCGAGGCCGCGCGCGAGGCCGCGCTGGACTACGCGCAGGCGATCAAGGACATGGCCCGCAACAACATCTTCCCCGGCGACATGCTGCTGAAGAACTTCGGCGTGTCGCGGCAGGGACGCGCGGTGTTCTACGACTACGACGAACTGTGCCTGGTCACCGACTGCAACTTCCGCGACTGGCCGCAGCCGCGCAACGAGGAAGAGGCGATGTCCGCCGAACCCTGGTTCCACGTCGCCCCGCGCGACGTGTTTCCGGAGCGCTTCGCGATGTTCATGGGCCTGCCCGCGGCTTCGCTGGAGGCAGTGCGCCACGCACACGGCGAGCTGTTCGATCCGCAGTGGTGGCGCGACCTGCAGGCGCGGCTGCGCGAGGACGACTATCCGGACGCGCCGCCTTACCCGGACGCGCTGCGCCTGGCCTGAGTTGCCGGCGGGCCGCGAGTGCGTTGTAATCGGCGCCTCATCCCAGGCAAAGGAATGCGCGATGCACCGTCGATCCCTCCGTTCGTGGTGGCGCTGGAGCGCCGTGCTCTCGCTGCTGCTGGCGTTCGCCGCCGTGGCCGCCGACGGGGCGGGTCCCGGCGCAGTGCGCAAGCAGATCGAAAGCAGCATGCTGGTGAGCGGCACCATCGACATCGAACCCAGCGGCGCGGTGTCGGCGCTGGCGCTGGACCAGCAGGAGCGTCTGCCCGAGGGCGTGGTTGGCTTCGTCCGCAACAGCGTGATGCAGTGGAAGTTCGAGCCGGGCATGCGCGATGGCAAGCCGGTGCCGGCGCGCGCGCCGATGACCCTGCGCCTGGTCGCCAAACGCCTGCAAGGCGACGACTATCAGATCGAGATCCGCAGTGCCGACTTTACCCGCTACGATCCGAGCGATCACAGCGTGGTGACCGCGATTCAGATGAAGCCGCCGGCCTATCCGCAAGCGGCCTACAGCGTCGGTGCCGCGGGCTCGGCGTATCTGGTGCTCAAGGTCGGCCGCGATGGCCGCGTGGCCGATGCCGTTGTCGAGCAGGTCAATTTGCGCGTGGTGGCGTCCGAGCAGCAGATGCAGCAACTGCGCGACCTGCTGGGCAAGAGCGCGCTCGGCGCGGCGCGCAAGTGGACCTTCCGCCCGCCGAGCGAAGGCAAGCACGTGGATGCGCCGTACTGGAACGTGCGCGTGCCAGTCGATTACGCGCTGCTCGACCAGCCCCGCCAGGGTGCGCCGTCGGCTTACGGCCGCTGGATGAGCTACGTGCCTGGCCCGCGCCAGCGCGCGCCGTGGAGTGCCGACGAGGATGCTGCCGGCTTCTCGCCGGACCTGTTGCCGGCTGGCGGCGTGTACATGGCCGACGGCGCCGGTCCGCGCCTGCTGACGCCGCTGCAGGGCGGCTGAGCGGCGACGGGTCGCCTGGTCTAGGCCGGGCGACCCCGCATAGACCACCCGCCAACGTTAGCGCGCCGCGCGGCGGTCGTCGTCGCGGCGCCGGGTCGAGACGACCAGCACCGCCAGCAATAACGCGGCCAGCAGCAGCGACGCGCCGACCGTACCCAGGTCCAGCCCGCCTTTGCCGGCCGGCTTGCTGAGCAGGTCGCCGAGGGTGGCGCCGAACGGACGGGTCAGCACGAACGCCGCCCAGAACAGCGCCGTGCGCGAGACCCGGGTGAACGCATAGGCCAGGGCGATCGCCGCCAGCAGCGCCGCGATCAGCAGCGCGCCGCCGGCGAAGCCCAGCCCCGAACTGTCGGCCAGGTAATCGCCCAGCGCGGTGCCCAGGGTGTTGGAGACCAGGATCGCCAGCCAGTAGAAGACCTCGGCGCGGCCGCTGCCGATCCGCGCGACCGACAGGCTGCGTTCGCATAGCCACCAGGTCGCCAGCACTGCGACCAGCAAGCTCACCAGCAGCAGCGCGCCCTGCGCGTAGCCCAGGCCCAGGCTGCGGTCCATGTAGTCCGACAGCGTGGTGCCGGCGGTGCTGGTGGTCAGGATCACCCACCAGTAGCGCCATGGCTGGAAGTTGCGAGCGTGCAGTTGCGCCCACAGCGAGACCAGGAAGACCCCGAGCAGCAGCACGCTGCTCAGCGCATAGCCGACATCCAGGGTCATCGACAGCAGATCGCCGCCGGTCTCACCCAGAGTGGTGGCGCAGATCTTCATCACCCAGAAGCCGAGGGTGACCGGGGCGACCTTGCTGACGGCGGTGTTGGCGGTGACGGGCATGGCGGCGGGCGCGGCGGGGCGAATGCCGCCCATCTCACCCGCGCCCACGTCGAAAGACCGTCGGACCCTGTATCGGCACGTCACCGGGCATGCCGATGGCCACAAACGCGAACGCCCCGCCGAAGCGGGGCGTTGCGGTCGAATCGGCGCTGGACTCAGCGCTTCATCGAACCGAAGAACTCGTCGTTGGACTTGGTGTTCTTCATCTTGTCCAGCAGGAATTCCATCGCCGCGATCTCGTCCATCGGATGCAGCAGCTTGCGCAGGATCCAGATCTTCTGCAGCAGTTCCGGCTCGATCAGCAGGTCCTCGCGGCGGGTGCCGGAGCGGTTGATGTCGATGGCCGGGTACACGCGCTTCTCGGCGATACGGCGGTTCAGGTGCACTTCGCTGTTGCCGGTGCCCTTGAACTCTTCGTAGATCACCTCGTCCATCTTGCTGCCGGTCTCGACCAGCGCGGTGGCGATGATGGTCAGCGAGCCGCCTTCCTCGACGTTGCGCGCCGCGCCGAAGAAGCGCTTCGGGCGGTGCAGGGCGTTGGCGTCGACGCCGCCGCTGAGCACCTTGCCGGAGGACGGCACCACGTTGTTGTAGGCGCGGGCCAGGCGGGTGATCGAGTCGAGCAGGATCACCACGTCCTTCTTGTGTTCGACCAGGCGCTTGGCGCGCTCGATCACCATTTCGGCGACCTGCACGTGGCGCGCGGCCGGCTCGTCGAAGGTCGAGGAAATGACCTCGCCGCGCACGGTGCGCTGCATTTCCGTCACTTCTTCCGGGCGCTCGTCGATCAGCAGCACGATCAGGTGCACGTCCGGGTGGTTGGTGGTGATCGCCGTGGCCACCTGCTGCATCAGCATGGTCTTGCCGGCCTTCGGCGGGGACACGATCAGCGCGCGCTGACCCTTGCCCTGCGGCGCCATCAGGTCGAGGATGCGGCCGGAGATGTCTTCCGAGGAACCGTTGCCGCGCTCCAGGGTGAAGCGCTTGCGCGGGAACAGCGCGGTCAGGTTCTCGAACAGGACCTTGTTCTTGCTCGCTTCCAGCGGTTCGCCGTTGATGGTGTCGACGATCGACAGCGCGAAGTAGCGCTCGCCGTCCTTCGGGAAGCGGATGCGGCCGGACAGGTGGTCGCCGGTGCGCAGGTTGAAGCGGCGGATCTGGCTGGGCGAGATGTAGGTGTCGTCCGGGCCGGCCAGGTAGCTGGCCTCGGCCGCGCGCAGGAAGCCGAAGCCGTCCGGCAGGATTTCCAGCACGCCGTCGGCGGCGACGCCTTCGCCGTGGCGGGTGAGCACCTTCAGCAGGGCGAAGATCACATCCTGCTTGCGTGCGCGGGCCACGCCGTCCTGGATGTTGAGCTGCTCGGCGATGTCCAGCAGCTTCTGCGCCGGCATCTTCTTCAGGTCGCTCAGCGAGTAGATCGGGAAGCCTTCCGGCACGCTGGCGTGCGGGCGCGGCACGAACGGCTCGTTGCCGCCGTTGTCGCTGGGCAGGCCGTTGTCCTGGAAGCGGTCGCCGCCGCGCTGGTTGCGGTCGCGGTCGCGGCGATTGCGGAAGCGGTCGCGGCGGTTGCCCTGCTGGTTGTTCTGGTTCTGATTGTTGAAGCGGTTGTTGTTGCCGCCGTCGCGCGGCTCACGGCCTTCGCGCGGCTCGCCGCCTTCGGACGCCTGGCCGCCGCCACCCTGATGGGCCGGCGCGTCGCCGCCGCCGTGGCTCTGGCCGCCGCTCGAGGCCGGGGCCGGAGCCGACTCCGTGGCCGCGGCGCGCGGCGCCTCGGTCTGGACGGGCGCAGGCGCGGGCGCGGGATTCAGCGGCAGGGTCGGCTGTGCCGGTGCGCCGTGCTCGGCGGCGCCTTCCGCGCCGCTCGCGGCCTTGCTGACGCGCGGCTTGCGCACGCGCTTCTCGGCGGGGGCGTCGGCGCTCCCGGGTTCGGACATGGTGTGATCGGACAAGTGGTGTTCCTCGCTAAGAGTGCGAGCGCCCAGCGTGGGGGCATACGGGGTTGGGAGGAGGTCTGGGAGAGAATCTTCCAGAGGGGGTGCGGTGTGCGAATGCCACCGGATGTATCGACACTATCACCGCCACGCAGGCACGGCAAGCAGGCGTTCGTGGGCGATTCAGCCGCCGGCGATGCTGCGCCGGCCGGGCTGCCGCGGCGCCGCTCCGGTTGCGGAGCGGTGCCGGCAGCGGGCGTCAGGCAGCGCTGCCGCCCAGGGTCTTGTCGATCATCTGGGTCAGCTGGCCCTTGCCGACCGCGCCGATCTGGGTGGCCTGGATCTGGCCGTTCTTGAACAGCAGCAGCATCGGGATCGAGCGCACGTGGTACTTGATCGCGGTGGCGCGGTTCTCGTCCACGTTGACCTTGGCGACCTTGAGGCGGCCGTCGTAGGCGTCGGCGAGGTCGTCCAGCACCGGCGCGATCATCTTGCACGGGCCGCACCACTCGGCCCAGAAGTCCACCAGGACCGGCTCGTCGGACTGCAGCACCGTGGCATCGAAATCGGCGTCGCCGACGTAAAGGACCTTGTCGCTCACTTTGGGGGTTCTCCTGGGCCAATGCGACTGGCCGGACCGGGTGGCCGCCGCATTGCGGTAAACTGGGGCATTGCGCGGCGATCTCAAGGGATTCCCCCTGTCGCGCGACCCGGCATGGAAGACGCCAGTGTGCGACGCTGCCGGGACCGATGCAAGCCGCGACCTTACGCTTCGGGCGGGGTGGCCTCACGAAGATGGAATGATGAGCGACAAACCGCTGACCGATGTGACTTTTTCCGCGTTCGAACTGCAGCCCGCGCTGCTCGCAGGCCTCGAAAGCGCCGGCTTCACCCGCTGCACCCCGATCCAGGCGCTGACCCTGCCGGTGGCCCTTCCCGGCCGCGACGTGGCCGGCCAGGCCCAGACCGGTACCGGCAAGACCCTGGCGTTCCTTGTGGCGGTGATGAACCGCCTGCTCAGCCGCCCGGCGCTGGCCGACCGCAAGCCGGAGGATCCGCGCGCGCTGATCCTGGCCCCGACCCGCGAACTGGCGATCCAGATCCACAAGGACGCGGTCAAGTTCGGCTCCGAACTGGGCCTGCGCTTCGCCCTGGTCTACGGCGGCGTGGACTACGACAAGCAGCGCGAACTGCTGCAGCAGGGCGTGGACGTGATCATCGCCACCCCCGGCCGCCTGATCGACTACGTCAAGCAGCACAAGGTGGTGTCGCTGCACGCCTGCGAGATCTGCGTGCTCGACGAAGCCGACCGCATGTTCGACCTGGGCTTCATCAAGGACATCCGCTTCCTGCTGCGGCGCATGCCCGAGCGCGGTACCCGCCAGACCCTACTGTTCTCCGCCACCCTCAGCCACCGCGTGCTGGAGTTGGCCTACGAGCACATGAACGAGCCGGAAAAGCTCGTCGTCGAGACCGAGAGCATCACCGCCGCGCGCGTGCGCCAGCGCATCTACTTCCCCTCCGACGAGGAGAAGCTGACCCTGCTGCTGGGTCTGCTGTCGCGCAGCGAGGGCGCGCGCACCATGGTGTTCGTCAACACCAAGGCCTTCGTCGAGCGCGTGGCGCGGGCGCTGGAGCGCAACGGCTACCGGGTCGGCGTGCTGTCCGGCGACGTGCCGCAGAAAAAGCGCGAGACCCTGCTCAACCGCTTCCAGAAGGGTCAGCTGGAGATCCTGGTGGCCACCGACGTGGCCGCGCGCGGCCTGCACATCGACGGGGTCAAGTACGTCTACAACTACGACCTGCCGTTCGACGCCGAGGACTACGTGCACCGCATCGGCCGTACCGCGCGGCTGGGCGAGGAGGGCGACGCGATCAGCTTCGCCTGCGAGCGCTACGCGATGAGCCTGCCGGACATCGAGGCCTACATCGAGCAGAAGATCCCGGTCGAACCGGTCACCGCCGAACTGCTGGTGGCACTGCCGCGCACCCCGCGCGCCCCGGTGGAGGGCGAGGCGGCCGAGGCCGATGGCGAGGAGAGCATCGGCGAGATCTTCCGCGAGGCCCGCGCCCAGCGCGAGGCCGACGAGCAGCGTCGTGGCGGCGGTCGCGGCAAGCCCGGCGGCGGTCGCAGCGGCCCGGGCGGCCGTGGCGAGTCGCGCAGCGCCGACGGCAAGCCGCGGCGTCCGCGCACGCCGCGTCCGGCCGATGCCACCGCCGCTGCGGCCGACGGCACTGCGCCGGCTGCCGCCGCGCCAGCGTCTGCCCCCAAGCCGCCGCGTGCCGCGCCGGCCGAGGGCGCAGCGCCCGCGGGCGAGGGCGAGCGTGCGCCGCGCAAGCGCCGTCGCCGTCGCGGCGGGCGTCCGCTGGAAGGTGCCGAGGGCGCACCGGCCGGCAACGGCAGCGCCGCCCCGGCGACCGCGGCCCCGGCCAAGCCGGTGCAGGTCGTGGCCACCCCGGTCAAGGCTGCGCGCCAGGCCGAGCGTGGTGCGGCGGCGAAGAACGATTCGTTCCTGACCCGCCTGGGCCGCAAGCTGCGCTCGCTGGTGTCCAGCTCCTGAGCCGGACCGGCCGTCCGCCGCGTGCGACGCGCGCGGTGGACGAACACCCGGGCCGCTCCGGCATAATCGCCGGATGAGCGTTCTGCGGTTCGACAATGTCAGCAAACAGTACGCCGGCGGCCACGCGGCGCTGGTGGACGTCAGCTTCGAGGTCGAGGAGGGCGAGATGCTGTTCGTCACCGGCCATTCCGGTGCCGGCAAGAGCACCTTGCTCAAGCTGATCCACCTGAGCGAGCGGCCCTCGCGCGGCGCGGTGCTGTTCGGCGAGCGCAACCTGCTGAAGGTGCGCGGCCGCCGCGTGCCCCTGCATCGGCGCGAGGTCGGTGCGGTCTATCAGGACCACCGCCTGCTCACCGACCGCAGCATCGCCGAGAACGTCGCCCTGCCACTGATCCTGCGCGGCACCCGTCGCGCCGAGATCGGCAAGCGCGTGCGCTCGGTGCTCGAGCGCATGGGCCTGGGCCATCGCGAGAAGGCGCTGCCTTCGCAGCTGTCGGCCGGCGAGCAGCAGCGCGTCGGCATCGCCCGGGCGATGGTCGGCGAGCCGCGGCTGCTGGTCGCCGACGAACCCACCGGCAACCTCGACCCGACCCTGGCCGCGGAGATCATGCAGCTGTTCGCCGAACTGCCGGCGCGCGGCACCAGCGTGCTGGTGGTCAGCCACGACCTGGCGCTGCTCAAGCAGATGCGCAAGCGCGTGCTGATCCTGGACCACGGCCGCCTGATCGACGACATCTCGCCGCAGGACCTGGCCGAATGAGCGCACGCAACGCCGGCGCCGCGGCGCCCTCGCGGCTGGGCGTGTGGTGGGATCACCACCTGCACAGCATCGTCTACAGCCTCGGCCGCGCCATGCGCAAGCCGTGGGCGACGCTGCTGACCATGGCGGTGATGGCGCTGGCGCTGACCCTGCCGCTGGGCCTGTCGATCGCCCTGGACAACCTCAAGCAGTTCGCCGGCAGCGTGCAGCAGTCGCGCGACATCAACGTGTTCCTGAAGACCGACGTCGACGCCGCCGCGGCGCAGGCGCTGGCGCAGACCCTGCGCGGCCGTGGCGACGTGGCCGCGGTAACGCTGCGCACCCCCGCCGAGGGCATGGCCGAACTGCGCGACAGCGCCGGCCTGGGCGAAGCGCTGGACGCGCTGCAGGACAACCCGCTGCCGACGCTGCTGATCGTCACCCCCGCCGCGGCCGACGACACCCCGCTGGCGACCGCGCTGACCGCGCTGCCGCAGGCCGACCTGGTCCAGCACGACGCGCTGTGGCGCAAGCGCCTGGACGGCTGGCTGCATTTCGGCGAACGCCTGGTGCAGGTGCTGTCGCTGCTGCTCGGCGCCGGTGCGGTGCTGGTGGTCGGCAACACCGTGCGCCTGGACATCCAGTCGCGACGCGAGGAGATCGGCGTGCTGCAGCTGCTCGGCGCCAGCGACGGTTTCATCCGCCGCCCGTTCCTGTACCTGGGCGCCTGGTACGGTTTCGGCGCCGGGGTGCTGGCGCTGGGCCTGCTCGCCGCCTCCGGCATGGCCCTGGGCCAGCCGCTGGCGGCGCTGGCCGACAGTTACGGCAGCCACTTCGTGCTGCACGGGCTGGACGCGCTGCACGCCGGCTTCGTGCTGCTCGGCACTCTGCTGCTGGGCTGGCTCGGCGCCTGGCTGGTGACCGGCCACTTCCTGCGCCAGACGCGGCCCACCGACACCTGAGGCGCACATGGCCGGGCACGAGCTCAAGCATCTGATCAGCGCCGCCCCCCGGGTGATGGTGGTCGATGGCTCCAAGCTGGTGCGCAAGCTGATCGCCGACGTGCTGCACCGCGAACTGCCCGACGTGACCGTGGTCGGCTGCGCCAGCATCGCCGAGGCGCGCGCCGCGCTGGAGGCCGGCCCGGTCGATCTGGTCACCACCTCGCTGGGGCTGCCCGACGGCGACGGCCTGACCCTGGCGCGCAGCGTGCGCGAGGCCGCCGGCCAGGCCTATGTGCCGGTGATCGTGGTCTCCGGCGACGCCCAGCAGCACCTGGTCGAGCGCCGCTTCACCGAGTACGTCACCGACTATTTCGACAAGGCGCTCGGCCACGAGGCGCTGGCCACCTTCATTCGCGGCTACGTGCAGCCGCAGCCGGTGGCCGGCGCCACCGTGCTCTACGTCGAGGACAGCCGGGTGGTGGCCGAAGCCACCAAGCGCATGCTCGAGCGCCAGCAGCTGCACGTGGTGCACGTGCTCAGCGCCGAGGACGCCTTCGCCCTGCTGACCGCCGAGTCGCTGGGCCGCACTACCCGCCGCATCGATTTGGTGCTGACCGACGTCACCTTGAAAGGCGAGCTCAACGGCCGCGACGTGGTCCAGCGCATCCGCGTCGACTTCGCCTACGGCAAGCGGCGCATGCCGGTGCTGGTGATGACCGGCGACAGCAACCCGCACACCCAGTCCGAGCTGCTGCGCGCCGGTGCCAACGACCTGGTGCAGAAACCGATCGAGGAGCGCCTGCTGGTCACCAAGGTGCTGTTCCAGTTGCGCCTGGCGCGGCTCGACGAGATCGCGGTGACCTTCTGACCGATGTGATGTCCCGAGCCTGGAAGCGATGAGCAACAACGAAGACGAAAGCCGGATCCAACTGGAGCCGTCGTGGAAGGCGCAGGTCGGCGACTGGCTGCTGCGTCCGGAGATGCGCGAGCTGGCCACCTTCCTGCGCCAGCGCAAGGCCGCCGGTGCGCGGGTGTTCCCGCCGGGGCGGCAGATCTTCGCCGCCTTCGACGCCACCCCATTCGAAAAGGTGGAGGTGGTGATCCTCGGCCAGGACCCGTACCACGGCTACGGCCAGGCGCACGGGCTGTGCTTCTCGGTGCTGCCGGGGGTGCCGGTGCCGCCGTCGCTGCTGAACATCTACAAGGAGATCGAGGACGACCTGGGCATCCGCCGGCCGGACCACGGCTGCCTGCTGCCGTGGGCGCAGCGCGGCGTGCTGCTGCTCAACGCGGTGCTGACGGTGGAGGAAGGCCGCGCCGGCGCGCACCAGGGCAAGGGCTGGGAGGGCTTCACCGACCACGTCGTGGAGACCCTCAACCGCGAGCGCGAGGGTCTGGTGTTCCTGCTCTGGGGCAGTTACGCCCAGGCCAAGGGCAAGGTCATCGATACCCGCCGCCACCGCGTGCTGAAGGCGCCGCACCCCTCGCCGCTGTCGGCGCACCGCGGCTTCCTCGGTTGCAAGCATTTCTCCGCGGCCAATGAGTACTTGAAGCGCCGCGGCGCCGCCCCCATCGACTGGAGTCTGCCGCCGCGCGCGGAGCTGGAAGCGGCGCTGGGCGGCGCCTGAACCGCGGTTGGACAGGGCGACGCTGTCGCCTGACGTGGACGCCATTTTCGCGAACCGGCTGCTACTTTTGCGGTCAGAGAACGGGATGACGATGCGTCCCGATTGTTTCAGTGGCTTGTGATGCAGTGTCATTCCTGATTCATATGTTGCATAAACAGAACACAGGAACTTTTTACTGTACCCAGCAGTCCAATTAGTAGACTGCTAAGATGAGCCCTATGAGCCAGACGCTTACTTCCAACGCATTGGTTGCCAACAACCTCCCGATCCCCAGTCCGCTCGGTTCGCTGGATGCCTATATCGGCGCCGTGCATCAGATCCCGGTGCTGACGTCCGACGAGGAACGTGCACTGGCGGTGCGATATCGCGACCAGGAAGACCTGGACGCGGCCCGCGAACTGGTCCATTCCCACCTGCGCTTCGTGGTGCACGTGGCCCGCGGCTACAACGGCTACGGCCTGCCGCTGGGCGACCTGGTCCAGGAAGGCAACATCGGCCTGATGAAGGCGGTCAAGCGTTTCGACCCGGACATGGGCGTGCGCCTGGTCAGCTTCGCGGTGCACTGGATCCGTGCCGAAATGCACGAGTACATCCTGAAGAACTGGCGCATCGTCAAGGTCGCCACGACCAAGGCGCAGCGCAAGCTGTTCTTCAACCTGCGCAAGTCCAAGACCCGCCTGGGCTGGATGAACGCGGCCGAGGTCACCGCCGTGGCCAAGGACCTCAACGTGTCCGAGCGCGAGGTGCTGGAGATGGAGTCGCGCCTGTCCGGTCGCGACATCGGTTTCGATGCGCCGTCCGACGAGGACGACGACCACGCGCCGCCGTCGCCGGCCGCGTATCTGATGGCCAACGAGGAAGATCCCTCGCAGGCCTACGAGCGCGCCGACAGCGAGGACAACCAGCTGCAGCTGCTGCGCGAAGGCCTGGCGGAACTGGATGCGCGTTCGCGCGACATCATCAAGCGCCGCTGGCTGGATGCCGACAGCAAGATCACCCTGCAGGAACTGGCCGACGAGTACGGCGTGTCGGCCGAGCGCATCCGCCAGATCGAGGCGAACGCGCTGAAGAAGATGAAGGCGCTGTTCGTCGCCTGAGTCGCCTGCGGCGAGCGATTGCAACGCGCGAGAAGGCCCGGCATTGCCGGGCCTTTTTCTTGTCCTGGGCGGCGGTGACTGCCGGCTGCGGAAGTCCATCCGCACGCCGCTGGATCACGACTCCGGCGGACGCGCCACCGGCAGGTGCCAGCCGTAGCGGATCGCCATGAAGCGCAGGCCGAAGCACAGCACCGCACCCACCCCCAGGCCCCAGGGCTGCGGCAGGTGCAGCACCTGCGCCGCGGCCACCACGCCGCCGCCGAGCAGCGCCGCCACCGCGTACAGCTCGGCCTGCAGTACCACCGGCGTGCGCGCCACCAGCAGGTCGCGGACGATGCCGCCGCCGATGCCGCTGAGCATGCCCAGCAGCGGCGCGCTGAGCGGCCCCAGGCCGAACGCCAGCGCCTTGCTGGTGCCGTAGACCGCGAACAGCGCCAGGCCCATCGCGTCGAAGATCTGCACCGGATTGCGCAGGCGCTCGACCGTGTGGTGGCTGTAGAAAGCCAGCAGCCCGGCCAGGCAGGCGACGCCGAGATAGCGCACGTCGGCCAGCGCCGCCGGCGGGGTGGCGCCGATCAGCACGTCGCGGGCGATGCCGCCGGAGACCGCGGCCGCGCACGACAGCACCAGCACCCCGAACAGGTCCAGGCGGTGGCGCACGCCGACGGTGGCGCCGCTGATCGCGAACACGAAGGTGCCCAGCAGGTCGAGCAGGAACAGGAAGGTGGCCAAAACGGCACTGCGCTGCAGCAAAAAGGCCGGCTAGGATCGCAGCCCGGCCTTGCAGTGTCACCTGTCCACGGGCGGTGCGGGCTGCGCCCGCGTGTCCTCCGCCGCGGGCGGGTCGCCGAGGATGATGCGCGCGGCGCGCTGGTAGCTCCAGTACGCCCAGGCCCAGTTGAGCAGCACCACCACGCGGTTGCGGAAGCCGATCAGGAAGAACACGTGCGCGGCCAGCCAGAACCACCAGGCCAGCACCCCGGAGAGCTGCAGCCGGCCCAGGTGCACGATCGCGGCCATGCGCCCGATGGTGGCCAGGTTGCCGTAGTCGGCATAGCGGAACGGCACGCTGGCGGTGTCGCCGCGCAGCCGCCGGCGCAGGGTGTCGGCGACGTGCCGGCCCATCTGCTTGGCGGCCGGTGCCACCCCGGGAACCGGGCGGCCGTCGGCCTGCTGCAGCGCGGCCAGGTCGCCGGCCACGAACAGCTCCGGATGGCCGGGCACGCTCAGGTCCGGCTGCACCTGCACGCGGCCGCTGCGGTCCAGCGGCGCCTGCAGGGTCTTCGCCAGCGGCGAGGCGGCCACGCCTGCGGCCCAGACCACGGTGCGCGCCGGCACGAAGGCGTCGCCAAGGCGATAACCATGGGCGTCGATGTCGGCGACCGGCACCCCGGTCAGTACTTCCACGCCGAGCTTTTCCAACTGCTGCTGCGCCTTGGCCGAGAGATGTTCGGGGAAGGAGGACAGCACTCGCGGGCCGGCCTCAATCAGCCGCACTCGCGCCTCGGCCGGGTCGATGTGGCGGAACTCATGCTTGAGCGTGTGCCGGGCGATCTCGGCCAGGGTGCCGGCCAGCTCGACGCCGGTGGGACCGCCGCCGACGATGGCGAAGCTGAGCAAGGCCGCGCGCGCGGCCGGGTCGGTTTCCGCCTCGGCACGCTCGAACGCCAGCAGCAGGTGCCGGCGCAGTTGCAGGGCATCGTTCAGGGTCTTCAGGCCCGGCGCGTGCGCGGCCCAGTCGTCGTGGCCGAAATAGGCGTGGGTGGCGCCGGTGGCGACCAGCAGGTAGTCGTAGGCCAGCGCCTGGCCATCGGCCAGGCGCACTTGCCGCGCCTGCTTGTCGATGTCGACGACTTCCCCAAGGCGCACCTCGACGTTGTCCTGGTGGCGCAGGATCTGCCGCAGCGGCGCGGCGATGTCCGGCGCCGACAAGCCGGCGGTGGCGACCTGGTACAGCAGCGGCTGGAACAGGTGATGGTTGCGGCGGTCGATCAGGGTGATGCGCAGCGGCGTCCTGGCCAGGGCGCGGGTGGCCCACAAGCCGGCGAAGCCACCGCCGACCACGATCAGGTGCGGCACGGGTGTGTCGTTCATGCAGGACTCAAGGAGCGGGAGAAAGAGGAGAGCGTCCGGTATCGGCGCGGCGGTCGCCTCGCAGTCGCGCACGCACCGATCCGCCGGAACGCGCGCTGCCGAAAAGGCGCTGCGCGCTCGTCGAGGGCCGGACCTGCATGTCCGTATAGTAGCGCGATGCCAAGCGCGGTCAGCGACAGGGAGGACGCACGCTCATGCCAGCGACAGTGAAGCCGCGCGCATCGGCGCCGCCGCCGGCGCCGCTGCCGTCGCGCTGGCGCAGCCTGCTGTTCTGGGCCAAGACGCGGACGCTGCAACTGCGCCGCGCGCTGCACGATCTGCGCGGCGGACCGCGTCGGCATCGGCGCGACGCCGGCCTGGCGATCGCCGACGGCACCTGTGCCGAATCGGTCACCGCGCTGTGGCCCGACCGCGAGGAGACCGCGCCGCAGCTGGTGGCCGGCAAGATCCACAACCTGCGCCTGGCCGCGCGTGCGCTGCACGGCGTGGAGGTGCCGGCCGGGGCGACCTTCGGTTTCTGGCGCCAGCTCGGCCGCGCCACCGGCCGTCGCGGCTTCGTCGCCGGCCGCGAACTGCGCGAGGGCTGCCTGGTGCCGTCGATCGGCGGTGGCCTGTGCCAGGTGTCCAATGCGATCTACGACGCGGCGCTGCGGCAAGGCCTGGAGATCGTCGAGCGGCACCGCCACACCCAGGTGATTGCCGGCTCCCTGGCCGAGCGCGACCGCGACGCGGTGGTGTTCTGGAACTACGTGGACCTGCGCCTGCGCGCCGCCGCGCCGTGGCGGCTGGAGGTGTGGCTGGACGGCGAAGCGCTGCACGTGCGCATCCGTGGCGGTGCCGTGGCGCCGGCGGCGTTGCCGTTGTCGCCGCTGCAGCGACGCACCGCGCCGGCCGGTGTCGACGCCGCCAACGACTGCACCCGCTGCGGCCGCAGTGCCTGCCATCGCCATGTGCCAGCGGTGCCCGATGGGCTGCACCGCACCTGGCTGGTCGACGAGGACTGGCCGGAATTCGCCGAAGACCGCCGACGCCGGCAGCAACCCGGCGACCGCGTGCTGGCGCTGCCGCGGACCAGCGTCGCGGCCTTGCGCGCGGCGCTGCTGCGGCGCTGGTGGTTGTGGCGCGGCATGCCGTTGCCGCAGGCGCGCCAGCGCGCGCAGCGCATCCGCTTGCAGGCGCTGCGGCGGCGACTGGGCGCGCGCGATGTCGACCTGGTGGTGCCGCAGAGCCTGTTGCCGGAGCTGTGGCTGGCCGGCGAGTTGCAGGGCCGGCGCTGGGACGTGTGCATGACCGCTTTGCCGATGCATCTGCTGCAGGCGCGCCTGGACGTGGCCGCGCAGCGGCATCCGCACAGTCCCACCCTGCGCGATTTCCGCGCCGATCCGGCGCTGGTCGCCGCCGAGCGTGCGGCACTGGCGCAGGCGCGGCGCTGGATCACCCCGCACCGCGAACTGCTGGCGCTGGCCGGCAGCCGCGGCCTCGCGCTGGCATGGCAACGGCCGGCGCTCCCGACGGTCGCGGGGGAGCATGCGGCCATCACGGCGGACGCCGCGCCGCGGGTACTACTGGCGGCCTCGGCGCTGGCGCGCAAGGGCGCCTACGAACTGCGTGAGGCGGTGCGTGATTTGCCGCTGGTGTTGCTGCTGCCGCCCGGTGCGCAGGAGACGCCGGACTTCTGGAACGGCATCGCGGTGCAGCGGGTCGCGTCGATGGCCGAAGGCGTGCACGCTGCTTGCCTGGTGCTGCTGCCGGCGTGGATCGAACAACAGCCGCGCGGCCTGTTGCTGGCCATGGCGCTGGGCAAACCGGTGATCGCCACCGCCGCCTGCGGCCTGTCCGCGGACGCTGGCGCGTGGCGCTGCGTGGAGGCCGGCGACAGCGCCGCGCTGCGCGCGCAGGTGATCGACGCCTTGGGTCTGGCGGGCTGAGCAACGCACGAGGTGTCACGGCCGCTGGCGCGTTGCCCGCCTGCCTCGCTACGCGTCAAGCGGATGCGCTGTTCCTCTAGAGCGGCTCCGGGGGGAATACGGGTGGTGTCGCGATACGCGCCATTGCCTCATGCCTCGTAACAGCGGCTTCAACCGCGACGAAGCACTCCCGGTAACGCCTCATCGCCGGCTGAAGCCGTTTCTACGGCATTGGACAGCGCGTCGGTTCTGCCGAGCTGCCACCACTCGCCGTGTCAGTACAGATCCTGCGGATCCACATCCAGCGACCAGCGCACCCGCCGTGCCTGCGGCAGCGCGTGGATCGCCGGCACCGCCGCGTCCAGCAACGCGTGCAGCGCGCGCCGCGTGTTGGCCGACAGCAGCAACTGGGTGCGCTGGAAACCGGCGCGGCGCGGCATCGGCGCCGGCATCGGGCCGAAGCGCTGCACCTCGTCCTGCACCGGCAGCAGTGCGCGTACCGCGGCGAGGAAGGCGTTGGCGTGCTCGACCTGCTTGGCCTCGGCGCGCAGCAGCGCCAGGTGCGCGAACGGCGGGAAGCCGGCGGCCTCGCGCTGCTCCAGTTCCGCGGCGGCGAAGGCGTGGTAGCCGCCGTGCACCAGGGTCTGCAGCAGCGGATGCGCGGGGTGGTGGGTCTGCAGCCAGACCTCGCCCGGACGCGCGGCGCGGCCGGCGCGCCCGGCGACCTGGATCAGCTGCTGCGCCAGCTTCTCGCTGGCGCGGAAATCGGCGGAGAACAGCCCTTCGTCGATGCCCACCACCACCACCCGGCTCAGCTGCGGCAGGTCGTGGCCCTTGGCCAGGATCTGGGTGCCGACCAGGATGCCGGGCGCAGTGCCGAGCGTGGCCAACTGCGTCTCCAGCGCATCGCGGCGCTGGGTGGTGCTGCGGTCGATGCGCAGCACCGGCACGTCCGGGAATGCCTGCACCAGGCGCTCCTCCAGGCGTTCGGTGCCGATGCCCTGCGGCTGCAGGGCCAGGCTGCCGCAGTCCGGGCAGGCCAGCGGCGCCGGCTGGCGCGCGCCGCAGTGGTGGCATTGCAGGCGCCGGCCGCCGGCGTGCACGGTCATCGGCGTGGCGTGCAGCGGGGTGCTGCAGCGCTGGCACGGCGCGGTCCAGCCGCAGTCGTGGCACAGCAGCACCGGCGCATAGCCGCGGCGGTTCTTGAACACCAGCACCTGGCCGCCGTCGGCCAGTGCCGTGCCGATCCCGGCCAGCACCTCGGGCGACAGCCCGTCCTGCAGCGGGCGCTTGCGCACGTCGAGCACGCGCACCGTGGGCGGCTTGGCGTCGCCGGCGCGGCGGGACAGGCGCAGGTGCGCGTAGCGGCCGCTGGCGGCGTTGTGCAGGCTCTCCAGCGACGGCGTGGCGCTGCCCAGCAGCACCGGCACGTCCAGCGCCTTGCCGCGGACCAGGGCGAAATCGCGGGCGTGGTAGCGGATGCCATCCTGCTGCTTGTAGCTGCCGTCGTGTTCCTCGTCGACCACGATCAATCCTGCCTGCGGCAGCGGCACGAACACCGCCGAGCGGGTGCCGACCACCACCTGCGCCTCGCCGCGCCAGGCGGCGGCCCAGACCCGGGCGCGTTCGTTGTCGTTGAGCCCCGAATGCAGCGCGTGCACCGGCACCCCCAGGCGGGCACGGAAGCGGGCCAGGGTCTGCGGGGTCAGGCCGATCTCCGGCACCAGCACCAGCGCCTGGCGCCCGCGCGCCAGACAGGCGGCGATCGCCTGCAGGTAGACCTCGGTCTTGCCGCTGCCGGTCACACCGTCGAGCAGGAACGGGGCGAAGCCGGCGGCGGCGACCACCGCGTCGATGGCGGCCTGCTGTTCGGCATTGGGGATCGGACCGGGTTGTGGCTGCGGCGCCGCAGCGCTGGCCGGCACCGCGATGCGCTCGGCGTGGCTGCGCTTGGCCAGCGCGCGCGCGGCGCTGCGCCAGTCGTCCATCGCCTGGTCCAGCCGGTCCTCGTCCATGGCGCCGTCCGCCAGCAGCGCGGCGAAGCGGTGCGGGCGGGTGCCGGCGCGGGCGCGGTGGCTGGCGCCGGCCTCGGTCAGGCGCCAGGCCCAGGCGTGGGTGTCGGGCAGCGGTTCGCCGCGGCGCAACGGCACCGGCAGGGCGGTCGCCAGCACCTCGCCCAGCGGCGCGTGGCTGTAGCGCGCCAGCCAGCGCAGCGACTCGGCCAGTTCGCCGTGCAACAGGGGCACCGGGTCCAGCCAGGCCAACGCCGCGCGCAGGCCGTCGGCGTCCTCGACCTGGCCGATCGCCGCCACCACCCCGCTCAGTTCGCGGTTGCCGAACGGCACCTGCACCCGGCGGCCGACGTCGCCGTCGGCGACCGCGCCGCCGGGCGGCGGCAGGTAGTCGAACAGCTGCGGCAAGGGGACGGGCAGGGCGACGCGGAGCGTGGCGGCGGGGGAGGGCATCCACCTAGTCTAGGGCGTGTCACCAATCCCCGAGCATGCCGCGTTGGGTCTGGCAGGCGCGCAGCCGGCGTTGCGGGCGCAGCGCCTAACTGGCCGTCAGGTCAAGCTACTCGGCGCCGGCTG